>JAJRXL010000191.1 GCA_024276335.1 Bacteroidota bacterium | reverse complement strand
ATGTTGTATTTCTGCGCAACCTTGGCGCAACTCATGATAGCGGTTATTTGCGGAACACCTACGCCGGCCACGACACGCGTGGTGCAGATCGAACCCGGCCCGATGCCGACCTTGATACCGTCCGCTCCCGCTTTGATCAGGTCTTCCGTTGCTTCCGCCGTGCCGACGTTCCCGGCGATGACCTGGAGTTCGGGGAAGCGTGACTTGATGTCCGATACGAGGTGCAGCACGTTGCTGGTATGGCCGTGGGCCGTGTCGATGACAAGAACGTCCACGTGCGCGTCAACAAGCGCGCTCACGCGATCGAGTGTATCGGCGGCGATGCCGACAGCGGCTCCAACCCGAAGTCGCCCGAATTCATCCTTGGATGCATTCGGGTATTTCTTCTTTTTCATGATATCCTTGAAGGTCAGGAGGCCGAGGAGTTTTCGGTTCTTGTCAACTACCGGGAGTTTTTCGATACGGTGTCGTTGCAATATTTCCTCTGCAGCCTCGAGGGTTGTTCCCACGGGTGCGGTGATGAGATTTTCCTTCGTCATGATATCCCGGACCAACATTTCCTTGTTCGGCTCGAACCGGAGGTCGCGGTTGGTGAGGATGCCGAGGAGCGTGTTGTCTTCGTCCACGATGGGAATTCCGGAGATATGGTACTTTGCCATGACTTCGAGCGCTTCGGCCACCGTGTTGTTCGGTCCCAGCGTGATGGGATTGACGATCATTCCGGATTCGCTTCGTTTCACCTTGTCCGCTTCTTCCGCTTGCTGGGCGATGCTCATGTTCTTGTGTAATACGCCCAATCCGCCTTCCCGGGCCATGGCGATGGCCATCTCGGATTCCGTCACCGTATCCATTGCTGCGCTGAGGATCGGGATGTTCAATTTTATTCTGGCGGTTAAATGCGTGGAGACGTCAACGTCCCGCGGAAGAACTGATGACTTGCGGGGCAAGAGCAGGATGTCATCAAACGTTATTCCCTTGTCAATAATTTTTTGCTGCTCGGACATGGATACTGTTTCGGATTCTTGATGTTTCATCGTTATGCGTAGGCCTCGATACCGGTTATATCTGCGCCGATGATAAGGGTGTGGATGTCATGCGTCCCCTCGTAGGTGTATACTGATTCCAGGTTCGCCATGTGGCGCATGACGGGATATTCGCTCGTGATCCCGTTGGCACCGAGAATGGTGCGGGCCGTGCGCGCGCATTCGAGCGCCATGGCGACGTTATTCCGTTTTGCCAGGGAGACCTGTGTGAATCTCATCGTTCCCGCGTCCTTGAGGCGCCCCAACTGAAGGGCGAGCAACTGCGCTTTCGTGATCTCGGTCAGCATGCGCACGAGCTTTTGCTGCACGAGCTGGAAGGAAGCAATCGGTTTGCCGAACTGTATGCGCGTCTTGGCATAGTTCAGGGCGGCGTCGTAACACGCCATCGCGCTGCCGATGGCGCCCCAGGCAATGCCGTACCGGGCCTGTGTGAGACAGCTCAGGGGACCGCGCAGACCGGTGACGTTCGGCAAAATGTTTTCTTTCGGTATCTCGCAATCACTGAACACGAGTTCGCTCGTGACGGAGGCGCGTAGGGAGTGCTTTCCTTTCATGTCGCTCGTCGTGTAGCCGGGCGTACCCTTCTCGACGAGGAATCCCCGGACAATACCATTCAGCTTGGCCCAAACCACCGCCACGTCGGCGACGGAGCCGTTGGTGATCCACATCTTGGCGCCGTTAAGGAGATAACCGTTATCGGTTTCGACCGCTTTCGTTACCATGCTGCCCGGGTCCGAACCATGATCCGGTTCCGTCAACCCGAAGCACCCGATCTTTTCTCCCGTGGCAAGAACCGGGAGCCACTCCTGGCGCTGTTCTTCGCTGCCGTACTTGAATATCGGGTACATGACCAATCCGCTCTGGACGGAAGCGAAACTGCGCACGCCGCTGTCGCCGCGCTCGAGTTCCTGGTTCATGAGGCCGTACACGATGTTGTTGGCGCCCGCGCATCCGTATTTCTCCGGGAGTGTGGCGCCGAGGACTCCCAGCCCGGCGATGTGGGGGATGAGCTCGTCAGGAAACGTGCCCGCCATGTAGTGATCCTCGATAATCGGCAGAACCTTTTCTTCCACGAAACGACGGACCACGTCCCTTGCCATGCGCTCTTCTTCGCTCAGAAGACTCTCGATGCTATAGTAATCTACTCCGATGAATTGTGAGGCCATGAATAATCCCTGGTTATCAACGAACAAAAGATATTCATTTAATGTAGGATATTACCGTAGTATTTGCAATGACAGGGGCATTACAACTCCGTCTCCGCCAGCACGATGACGTACGTATTGGGGGTGTTGGGGGCCCGCGTCTCCCTGGGCGGATTGATAATAATACACCGGCCGGAAGCATTCTCCCGCGGATAGGCGATGCCGATAGCGATCTCGTTGCGGACGAGGGAGGCGTTTAGAATACTCTCGAACGTCATGTTTACACTGGTCCCGTAACGGGAAACGGGTTTCAGGTAAATTTCAGCGCCTTCCCGGTCCAGTAGGTCTTCGATAATATCCGAGATCAGGGGATCGCGGCAGATTTGGGCGATGAGATTGCTGATGATGTTATTGCTTATTATGACGTCCTCGGCATATTCGGAAGTCAATGCCAGTTGCTTGTTTGCCGGGTCCAGTATTTCGTAAACGACCTGCTGGTGAGCATGCGCGTCATTGATGGTCGGGGGGAAGGTCCGGCGCGCATGGCGAAGGAGAAGGAGCGTCATGATGACCCGCGTGTCCGCGTCTTCGATGGAGGCGCCGGGGCCGTGCTCGCCGAGGACGACCACCGCGTTGAATCGTTCCAGGTCGAGCGCGTCCAGGTACTCCGGAAGCATGTATTCTTCGTGGCGATACGCGATATCGAGATGGCCGGAAATTGCTTCTCTTTCGATGGATGAAGCGGATAGCATTTGCGTGATGTTCGAAGGTAACATTGGACTTACCAGCATGGCGAAAAATTTCCGGTCGATGTCCTGGGCGTATCCCGCGAACTCCTGCAACATCGGAAGGGCTTTCTCGTTGTAACCAAGCACCAGGAGCGATGATACCACCTGCTGTTTGGGGATTGCGACGTCATCACCGGACACGCGGACGGGCGGAGTCATCCCGCGTGGTTCCGTAATCTCGCGTGCCGCTGTTGCATCGGGTGCGATAACAACAAGCAAATCACCTTCTTCCAGCGCGAGGTCCTGTTGATTGCCGGGAAGGAGCAACAAGCCATTATGCGGACTTCTGTCCACCGGCGTTCCACTTTTGCGAATGCCAACCGGAATGGCCGCGGGGAATGCCGATACGATCTCGGCCCAGGTTTTACCGATGAGCGGTGAAGTTCCCGGCACCGGGACGTGGTAGAATTCATTCCCCGCGTGAGTGAGTAATTCCTCGTACACGTCGACCAGGCTCTTTTGGCGGGCGGCCTGGAGTATGATCTTCCCCAACAGATCGGCTGATTGGATAATATGTACGGGAAGATCCGCAGCGGCTGCCTCGACCTGCGGCTTCAAGGCGAGTGATTCGATTTCCGCGATGAGGGTTTTCACGGGATGATCGTCGTGCCCGGAAAGAACGTTTCGCACGGCCATGACCGTCTTGATGACCTGGCTGTCACCGGTAAATCCCGATGCGTCGGGGTGAAGCACGATGACAGCCCTCGCCCGGTGCAGGGAGAGCATTTCGAGGTCGTCGATGGATGTGGGCGAGCCCTGTCGAACGATCCATTTCACGCGCCGAAACGATTGCCGTTGCTTGCTTCGACGGTACGGCTTGAATTTCCGCTTGAGGACTTTCTCGATCTCCTCCGGGTCTTGCTGTGTCAGGATGGCGAAAACAGGATGCTCGTGCTCCAGGCCCTCCTGCAGTTCGCTCATGATCGAGAAAACCTTTGCGCTCCAGCCAATGATGACGATGTGATTTCGCTCGTAGATGGTGGAGACGCCATACTTCATCGATTCCAGTCGAAGCTGCATCTTGGACGCCACCAGGCCGATCACCGTGGCAAAGACCAAAAAACTGAACAAGGTCAACAGCGTCGCCAGTACTTGTTCTGCCAATCCTGTTTCCACCCAGTACGAGTCGAGCATGTGGTTGGAAACCCACCACAGTAAAGATAGCTGATCGTTTGGATCGACGTCGAGAAACAAGGCGGCGAGGTAGAACATGCCGAGCGCAACAAGCACGAGCAGGAAGGCAATGAAAATCTGGAGAGCGAACCGCGAGCTGAAATACTGATCAATCCTGTAACGCAAGTAATCGAGTTTCCTCCGTGCGTAGGATTTCAACGAAAACTTCGGCATACATCGTGATCCTCGTAGTTGAAGGTTGAGGCGTGGTACTTCCCTGTAAAGTACGAAGCCAGGTCCTTTGTAAGGAAGATACTTTATGTGTTAGATTAATCAGAATGCTACGACGGATAAGGAATACTTCTTGGAAGCCTACCAGGACGACGAAATAATAGGAAAAGCATACGACAGCAAACTCATGAAGAGGCTGTTGGCGTACGTCCGGCCGTATCGTTGGCAGGTGGCCGGCGCGATATCCCTGACCGTGGCCATTTCGTCCCTGGGTCCCGTGCGCCCGTATCTCACCAAGGTGGCAGTGGATGAATACATCACGACGGGTGATTATCACGGGTTGTTTATGATCGCCGGTCTTATCGTCCTGACGTTGCTGGTGCAATCGGGCATTCACTATTTCGCCATGTACTATACGCAATGGATCGGCCAGCATATCGTGTATGATATGCGGATGCAGGTATTCGCGAAGCTGCAAAACCTGGCCCTCTCGTTTTTCGACAAGAATCCTCTCGGCCGGTTGATTACCCGGGTCACCGGCGACGTGGAAGTTCTCAACGAGATGTTTTCATCGGGGCTGGTGACGGTGTTCGCCGATGTCTTTGTGCTGACGTGGATCATCGCCTTCATGTTTTTCATCAGCTGGCCCCTGGCCCTGGTGACGCTGAGCATCCTGCCGTTGCTGGTATATGGGACGTTCCTGTTCAGAAAGAAAGTCCGCGAAGCGTACCGGGACGTCCGCAAGCAGGTCGCGCGATTGAACGCCTTCCTGCAGGAACGGATCAGCGGTATTCTCACCGTTCAGCTCATGGGCCGGGAGCACCGGGAGTACCAGCGGTACCGGAAAATCAACCGGGGCCACGCGGATGCGCACATCAGGTCGGTTTTTTACTATGCAATATTTTATCCATCGGTTGAATTGTTCAGCGCGGTCTCCATAGGGCTCATCGTCTGGTACGGAGGCGGACAGATCGTCCAGGGTGCGTTGACCCTCGGCGTCCTGATATCCTTCATCCAGTACACGGAAATGTTCTTCCGCCCCATACGCGATCTTTCCGAGAAGTACAATATCATGCAATCCGCCATGGCCTCCTCCGAGCGGATATTCCAGCTTCTCGACGACGACACCGTGGTGCCGGATACGGGAACCAGGAACGATACTCAAATTTTCCGGGGTGATGTCGTTATCGAAAACCTGTCATTTGCATACAAGCGTGGTGAAGATGTGCTCCGGGATGTTTCCATGACAATCCCCCACGGATCGACCGTGGCAATTGTGGGAGCGACCGGCGCGGGCAAGACCACGATCATAAGTCTTCTTACCCGGTTTTACGATTTCGACCGTGGTCGAATCCTGATCGGCGGAACGGACATCAAGGATATTCCCGTTTCCCTTCTGCGAAGACATATCGGTGTGGTCATGCAAGACGTCTTTCTTTTTTCCGGTACCATCGCTGAAAATATTCACCTTGGGAACCCCGAAATCAGCGAAGAAGACGTGCGCAACGCCGCAGAGATCGTTGGCGCAGACCGGTTCATCCGGCAGCTCGAAGGCGGCTATGATGCCGAGGTCAAAGAACGTGGTGCGATGCTGTCCGTGGGACAGAAGCAATTGCTTTCATTTGCCCGCGCCCTGGCCTTCAATCCCGAGATACTTATTCTCGATGAAGCGACCGCGAGCATCGACACGGAGACCGAACAGATGATTCAACGCGCCATTGAAGAATTGCTTAAAGGCCGGACCTCGATTGTTATCGCCCACCGTTTGTCGACCATTCAAAACGCGGACAAAATCATCGTTCTTCACAAGGGGAAAATCCGGGAGGAGGGAACGCACAAGGAGCTGTTGCAGAAGAAAGGTATTTATTACCGCTTGTACCAACTTCAATACAAGGACCAGGAACTCCGCGCGGCGTAAGAAAATATCCTCATCGCTGCATGCAAATCATCGCAGGCGGGTGCGGTCGTCCCAGATGGGATAGAGCAAACGGTAATCCCCGAAACCGGTTTCATCCACGAAAATATATCGCCTGTTGAT
>JAJRXL010000190.1 GCA_024276335.1 Bacteroidota bacterium | reverse complement strand
GCTCGGACGCGAATCATCCAATTTATACGATGCGGTGATGAGCGGTCTGTGCTTCTCCGAGCTGACGCCGGACGAGATTTGCTTCGGGCTGTGCGAGGTTTATAGGATACTGAAGCCCGGCGGCCGGCTTTTGCTCGCGGACGAGACCGTTCCGCGCTCTCCGTGGAAACGCGTGCTCATCGGAATCGCGAGGTTCTTTCTTTCCGCCGCGACCTTTCTCATTACGCAAACCACGACCAGCGCTGTGAAGGACTTGCCTGAAAAGGTTCAGGACGCGGGGTTCCGCATCGATCACATACGAAGCGCTCCCATGGATAATTTCCTGGAACTGGTGGCCGTCAAACCTGCCCGGGAGGATGAATCATGAATGCTCTTTCCTATGCTTTTTTCAACGCGATCGAAACATGTTTTCGCGGCTTTCCCGTCCCCTGCCGAACCGGTCTTTTTCCCGTCGGCTCGCCGGACCGCCGCGCTCCCGTTTTTCTCACCGGCAACTACCACCTCACGGTCTTGCGTGTCAAGCGGGCTTTGGAGGGGATGAATTGTTACCTCCTCGTGGCCAACAGCAAGGGGTACAACGTGTGGTGCGGCGCGGCGGGCGGACATTTCACGAATCACTCCGTCATCTCCGCGTTGACCACCAGCGGCGTCCAGGACCGCGTCGATCACCGAAGAGTCGTATTGCCGCAGCTCGCCGCTACCGGAGTCGAGGGCAGGGAAATCAAGAAGCGAACCGGGTGGACGGTGCTCTGGGGACCGGTGTACGCAAAGGACATTCCGCCCTATGCCGCCAACGCGTTTTTGAAAACCCGGGAGATGCGGAAAGTCCGCTTTCCAGCGGCTCATCGCCTTGAAATGGCCGTAATGTGGGCGTTCCCGTTTTCCATCATTGCTTCGCTGCTCACGCTTCTCATCTGGCCGGCGTTTCTCCTGCCCGTGAATCTTCTCCTGTGGGGCGTGCCGTTGCTGACGTTTCTCTCGTTCCCCCTGTATTCCCGCCTACTGAACCCGCAAGCCAAGAGGGTGGAGAATTTCAGCTCGTACACGATCATTTTCGATTTCGGCAAGATTCCCCTCATCCTTTGGGTCGTCTTTTTCGCGGGATTGCTGGCGCTCGGTGTTCTTACCGATCAGGCCTCGTGGGAATTCGTGCTGCGGTGGGGCTTCGCGTCGCTCATTGTTATCCTGATCATCAGTATCGACCTCATGGGAAGCACGCCCTTGTACAAGAGCGGGCTGCACGAAGACCGTATACTCAAGGTCCAGCTCGACGTCGGGAAGTGCGAGGGCGCGGGTTTCTGCGAACAGGTTTGTCCGCGGGATTGTTACGAGGTGGATTACGTCCATCACACGGCGCGAATCCCCCGGGCGGATCTCTGCGTGCAATGCGGAGCCTGCATCGTGCAATGTCCGTTCGATGCCCTGCAATTCGTGAGTCCCGGCGGGGAGATACTTTCCCCGGAAACAGTCAGGAAGTACAAGCTGAACATGATTGGAAAGCGCCTCGTGAGTGTGTGACCGGCACGCACGCGTTTTCATCGCGGGAAAACCATACTTTGCAAATAGCTTGACGCCGGGCATTGTTCTTTTTACGCATCTCGCAACCTTCCGATCATGAAAAACCCGAGACCTGACATCCCGCAGCCATTTATCTTCGTTGTGCTCCTGGCTGCAAGGACGACATTGACAATACTTTTTCCTGAGATTTCGTACACCCAGGTATAGTGGACGTCCATCGGACCGACCGGCGGCGACAGGCACGTTATTTACATCCATCCTGCGAATTCCCGGAATGCCTGCTCGTGAAACGAGGGCTTCATGAAACCAAACGGGAGCTTCTTCCTGCTTCTGAAAACAAACGGCACCGCAACCCTGAGCGGAGCCGCCATGGAGCATGTCCTTGCGGGGTAAGGCGGTAAACAGTCGCTTCTCGCGTCATTTAAGGCGGATAAACCACGTTCTTCTTCGTTTTCACAAGCCTGCATATCTGCAAGTCACGTCTTCCTTTCCGTCCTCTCGTTCGCGCCCCGTGTACGCGTTCATTGCTTAAAATTTCAGAAATCCGTATCTTCTTATCACCATGATGCGTGGCAACATCGACATAACGGGAAGGAATGCGAAAGTCGTCACCCTTCTGCTTGATAGAGACCTGTTTTTTTTCTTCATGAAACAACAACATCCTTTGAAGTCGGCGCGACTTCCACTTCAACCCGTACCCGGAAACACCCTCATTCCGCCGTCGCCACGCGTGTAGATGCGGTCCGGTTCGTGACCGCATTTTTTTCTTTACACGGTTTGATCCCTGTCTTGAGGATGGGCCAACCCGCAGTTTTTAGATATAGGTAACATAATGATCGAAATTCGTATCCATGGTCGTGGTGGTCAAGGGGCCGTCATCGCGTCAAAAATCCTGGCGTCCGCTTTTTTCAAGGAAGACAAGTACGTGCAATCCTTCCCGACCTTCGGCGTGGAAAGGCGCGGAGCTCCCGTGGCGGCCTTCATTCGTGTGGACGACCAGCAGATACTGGTTCGAAGCCAGATCTACAAGCCGGACGATATCATCGTTCTCGACCCCACGCTGATCGACGCCGTCGACGTGACCCAGGGGCTGAAACCCGGCGGGTGGATCCTGATCAACACCACGCGCGAACCCATTGAATTCACCGGGCTGCAAGAGTTTCGTGTCGCAACCGTTGACGCGAGCGGGATTGCCGCCAAGCACGGCCTGGGATCGAAGGCGCATCCCATCGTTAATACGGCCATCCTGGGCGCGTTTGCCCGCGTAACCGGTCTCGTCAAGCTGGAATCCATTCTCGAGGCCATAACCGAGGAGGTCCCTTTCGCGCGCAAAGCGAACGTCGAGGCCTCGAAGGAAGCTTTCAGATCGGTCAAGCTGATCACTGATGTACCGCTCAAGTCCGGTTCGAAGCCCTGACACGCGGATGTCAACCGACGAATAACAGCGAGTCAAAAATGAGTGAAAAAATCAATTTTAAATCCATATCCGAACTTCCCCCGCTGGTCGTATCGATGGGAACGACGCTGGTCAATGCCACCGGTTCGTGGCGATACCTCCGCCCGGTGTACCACGACAAGACCGCTCCCTGCATCGAGGGTTGTCCCGCCAGTGAAGACATCGAGCAGTACATGTACTGGGCGGCCCGGGGGGATTTCGACAAGGCCTGGGAAGTGCTGGTGGAGGAAAACCCCTTCCCCGCCGTGTGCGGGCGCGTGTGCTACCACCCGTGCGAATCGAGCTGCAACCGCGATCACTTCGACCAGTCGCTGGGCATCAACTCCATCGAGCGATTCATCGGCGATCACGGGCTCGATTTCTCCCTGGATCGCTTCAAGGTCGCCGAGGAGCGCAAGCAGGAAATCGCCATCGCAGGAGCGGGACCGGCCGGCCTTACCGCCGCCTATCACTTGCGCAGGCTCGGGTACCAGGTTGTGGTGTACGAAAAAGAGGAAAAACCCGGCGGAATTCTCCAGTACGGCATCCCGAAGTACCGGCTGCCCAAGCCCATCCTCGAAGCGGAAATCTCCCGCCTGGAACGGTTCGGCGTGGAAATCAAAACCGGGATACGGGTCGGCAAGGATATCTCGTGGGACGAGTTCCTCCGGCACGATGCCGTGTTTCTCGCTATCGGTGTGCACAAGAGTCGCAAACTCGACGTCCCCGGCGAAGACCTCGAGGGGGTTATCGCGGGCCTGGACTTTCTTTCCCGCATAAACAGGGGCGAAGATGTTCCGCTGGGGAAAAAGGTCGCCGTTATCGGCGGAGGAAACACCGCAATGGACGCCGTCCGAACCGCGCTGCGGCTGGGCTCGACTCCCGCCATCTACTACCGGCGGACACGGGCGGAAATGCCGGCCATCCTGGATGAAATCGAGGAGGCGGAACGCGAAGGCATCTCCATGGAATTCCTTGTCACCCCGGTCGAGCTCCTCGGCGAAAACGGCGTACTCAAGGCAATGAAGCTCCAGAAGATGGAGCTGGGCGAACCGGACGAGAGCGGCAGGCGCAGGCCCGTTCCCGTGGAAGGCTCCGAGTACGTGGTCAAGGTGGACAACGTGATCACCGCCATCGGCGAGCAGGGGGATTTTACATCCATCCCCGAGAAGCTGGTCGAGTGGGGCGTGGTGAAGAGCGATGCGTTCGGACAAACGGAGCAGCGACCGGTGTTTGCCGGGGGCGACATCATCGAACAGCCCCATACCGTGGTTCATGCCATCGGCTCCGGAAAAAAGGCGGCCATGGCCATCCACGCCTACCTCAACGACGGCGACATCGCCCCGCTGGCGGACAAGATCCGGATCGGAAACAAGGGCGGTTTGTCCTTCCTCCGGTTCCGCGACGGGCACGAGGGCGATCCCGTGGATAATCGCGAAGTGGTGACCTTCGAACACATCAACACGAGCTATTTTACACGGAAGGATCGCCATCAGGCGCCGGAGCTGGATGTCCAGGAACGAATCACCAACTTCGAAGAAGTGAAGGGAACCATCGACCGCGAGGCGGCGATGGACGAGGCGCTGCGGTGTTTCAACTGCGGCGTGTGCAATATGTGCGACAACTGTCTCGTTTTCTGCCCCGACGTGGCAATCAAGCGACGGGACGACCAGTTCCGGTACGAAATCGACTACGCCTACTGCAAGGGGTGCGGAATCTGCGTCATAGAATGCCCGCGATCAGCCCTTTCGCTCATTCCTGAAGGTAAGTAAACCGGTATGATTCTATCGATTTTCAGAGATAACGAGGTGCACCAATGAAAAAAGTCATGATGGGAAATCACGCGGTGTCTTACGGAGCGCGGTTGTCCCGCGTGGACGTCATCGCCGCCTATCCCATCACTCCCCAGACCCAGATCGTGGAAGAGCTGTCGGAGCTGTGCGCGGACGGCAAGTTGGACGCGAAGTTCATCAAGGTGGAATCGGAGCACTCGGCCATGGCCAGTTGCATGGGCGCATCCGCGGCCGGCGGGCGGGCCTTTACCGCCACCAGCTCCCAGGGCCTCGCTCTGATGCACGAGCTCCTCCACTTCTCTTCCGGGGGCAGGCTTCCGATCGTCATGGCAAACGTCAACCGCGCCCTGGGTCCCGGCTGGAACATCTGGACGGAACAAACCGACAGCCTGGCCCAGCGCGACACGGGCTGGCTGCAATTTTACTGCGAGAATAACCAGGAAGTCCTCGATACCGTCATTATGTCGTACAAGATCGCCGAGCAGTTGTCGCTGCCGGTCATGCTGGTTCTCGATGCTTTCATCCTTTCCCACACGTACGAGATCGTGGACATCCCCGATCAAAAGCTCATCGACAGCTACCTCCCGCCGTACAAACCGGAAATCAAGATGGACGTGGACAATCCGCACGCGTTCGGCGCCCTTGTCACGCCCGACCATTATTATGAAATACGGTACAAGCTCCAGGAGTCCATGGACCGTGCGCCCGAGGTGGCCCGGAAAGCGGGCGAGGAATACGGCGAGCTCGTCGGCCGCCCTTACGACATCGTGGAACCATACCTGCTGGACGACGCCGACGTCGTGATCGTTGCCGCTGGAACGTTGGTCAGCAACAGCCGGGCGGTCATCAACGAGTACCGGGAAAAAGGCATCAAGGTCGGGTTACTGAAGTTGCGCATGTTCCGACCGTTCCCGACAAAGCGGGTGCGGGAACTGTTGGCGGGAAAGCGGAAGATCGCCGTCATCGACCGCAACATCTCCTTCGGCGCCACCGGCATTTTCTACCAGGAGCTGAAAGCTGCGTTGTACGGGCAAGACAACGGCGCAGGGTTGCCCAACATTTTCGGTTTCATCATCGGGCTGGGCGGTCGCGACGTCACGCTCGAAGACATCGCGGAAATCGTCGACTACACGCTGGAAAAAGAGAAAAACGAGGAAGACATCATCTGGATGGGACTCAAACGATAACACGCACGGAGTAGATCATGAACCACGTTGACATACAACCGAGAATTCCTGAACCCGAGCTGATGTATTCGGGGCATCTCGCCTGTCCCGGCTGCGGCGCTTCGCTGGCCATGCGGTACGCGCTGAAGGCGTTAGGGAAAAACACCATGGTCATCATACCCGCCTGCTGCTGGTCCATCATTGCCGGCCCGTTTCCTTACAGCGCCCTGG
>JAJRXL010000189.1 GCA_024276335.1 Bacteroidota bacterium | reverse complement strand
CCATCCACGATGTCACTTACGAGACAACGGAAACGGAACTTTCCGCCCTGCTCCTGGAATCGAAGGAAATCAAGCGTTTGCAGCCGCGGTTCAATACCGAGCTCAAGCGCTACCGGAAATATCCCTTCCTGTGGATTGACCAGCGGAACGCCTATCCCACGCTGGGCTGGACGTATGATGTCGAGGGCGACGGCGTGGAATACTTCGGCCCGTTCAGCAGTCGCCGGGTCGTGGAAGCCACGCTGGATATCATCAACAAGCTCTTCCTGCTCCGCGAGTGCGGTGGTGACATCAATCCTGGTTCCGGAAACAGCCCGTGCCTCTATCACGGCTTGAAGCGATGTGGAGCGCCCTGCGCACTCGAACAGTCGCCGGAAGAATATGCCGCGGAAGTGCGCCGGGTAATGCAATTCCTGCGAGGAAAGCACGAAGATGTCTTGGAGTCCCTGACCCGCCTGATGGAAAAGAGATCACGGGAGCTGCGGTTCGAGGCAGCGGCGGAAATACGTGACCGCCTGCGCATGCTGCGGCGTGTCATACGTCAGCAGGAAATCATGACGCATTCCATCCGGGAACAAAACCTGCTGATCCTGACGCCCGCCTTACGGACGCACGTGGAGGTACATCTCGTCAAGGGCGGCCGCGTGGTCTGGCGCGACGTGATCGACCAGGCTCGGCCGAACATCGATCGGATCATGAAGCAAGTGAAGCGGTTCTTCACTGGCGCGCAGCGCGAGCTGTTCCGGCACTCGATCGAGGACATCAACGAAATGCGGATCATTGCAACGTATTGCCTGAGCCACAGGGAGGAATCGGTGTTGTTATCGATTAATGACGGGCAGCCGTTGAAGCGTGATGCAATCGCGGAAGCGATTGGCGCCATCGGCCGGAGTTGAGCTCACGGGAGCAGGGAAACAGGTTACCGCCATCTCGCAACGCAGCGACGGGGCATCGATGATTTTTGAAAATAATCCGGCGGGTTTCAGAACGGGCGGGTCAATCTCAGCAGGAACCGCGCGCCGGTTTCCGTCCCGTTCAGCGGCCACGCCATGCCGATCCTCCAGTCTCCGTCCGAATCGCCGATGGCGAATCCCGCGTCGTAGTACCACGAACCGAAAGAAGAACCGTTTTCAGTGGAAAGAGCGCCGTTTCGGTACGACCGGGAGACGATCCGCTCCGGCTGGTCCACCGCTCCCGCGTCGAAGAAGAGGATGGGATTGAAGAGGCTTACGAGTTTTTTTACCCAGCCGGAAGTGCGCGACGACAAGCGATTGTTTGCCACGATCTCCGCGTTAATGAGCAGGACGCTGGTTCCTTCGAACGCCTTGTACCGGAAGCCGGGCAGGGTGCTGACGCCGCCGATCTGGAAGGTTTTCTGGAGCGGAACGGTCCCGTCCGCAAACCCCGCGTATCCGCGGATGTTGAAGTTGGCGACCCGGCCCAGGGGTTGGTACCGGCGAATGTCGAGAATGAACTGGTTGTAGTCGAAATCCCCTTTCACGGGGCCGCCCGCCAGTTCCACCGATCCGGAGAGCGACCATCCTTCGAGCTGATCGTCGATCTCCAGGACGGTGGTCAAGCCCGCGGAGATGAAGAAGCTGATGATGTTGGCGTCGTTTATTTCCGGGTTGGGCCTGAATATCTTGTCTCCTCCGAAGACCGACCACTCGGTGTTCTTGGGCAGGCTGTTGTACGTGTCGTGGCGGTAGCCGACGTGAAACCGGGTACCGAGGCCGTCGTCCGACCTGGTGTACCAGCTCGCGGTGACGGTAAAGCCCTCGCGCCCAAAGTAATCCATGAAATCCTCGCGGGCGATGATCGACGTGAACGTGTTCTCATCGCGTCCCACGATCCACTGGTCCTTGGAATCGGTGAAGCTGTAACCCTCACCGCCCAGCTCGAATACCTGGTTTTCGAAATACAACGGAATATACAATCCCAGGCTGTAGCGCCAGCGGTGGGAGGCGAATCCGTAGCCGACGGAAAACGTGCCGTTCAGGATAGGCTGTGATTCCCACTTGACCTCGTGGGGATTCGATACGCCGATGTACACCCCTTCCACCCGGTTGTAGCGGAAAAACGCTTTTTGGAGAGGACTGGTCAGGCTGTAAAATTCCATGTCGGGGTTGGGGAACTTCCATACGAAGTCAAAATCCGGAACGTCGAATACCCTTTCGTCTTCATCGAGAGAGTCGGCGCCATTCTGCGTGCTTTTTTCCTTGTTGTGCAGGTCGATGCCATCAGGCATCATGAACGAATCCACGGTGACGATCTCACCGTTAATGGTTACGTTGTCGTCGCGCTCGAGCGAGCCGCCCATGATAACAACGTCTCCGTTGATGGTCGCACCCTCCACGAGTTAGATGTCGCCGCCCATGACGACAAGGTTGCCGTCCAGGGTGCCCGCGATGGTGACGTCGCCCGCCATGACCACGACGTCAGAGAGGATTGAGTCACCCCTGGCGAGGTTGAAATCCTCGGAAATCCGGATGACCGCGTCTTCACCGGAAACGAACCGTTTCTCAAACGATTGTCGGATCTCTTCGGATTGTTCCTTGAGTTCTTCCGCTTCTGTTTGTAAGGCTTTGATGCTCTCTTTGAGTTGCTCGATCTCTTGCTTGAGATCATTCTTGTCGGGGTGGGATTTCTGCTCGAGTTCTTTTTCCAGACGGTGTATCTTCTCCTCGAGTTCCGCAAGTTTTTTCTCCATTTTTTCATGGAGCAGTTTCAGCTTCTTCGCTTTTTTCAAGCTGTCCGCGATCCCGGCATAGGGCGTGGATGGAATGAGAAAGGCAGGAGAGAGCTCCCGGTCGGGAGAAGCAGCGCTTGCTCCAAGGCAGAGATGCACTCCCAGGAAAATCATGACAACAATGGTAAGGAAACTTTTCATTGTCCGCTCCTTTTGTTGTGAAATCCAATCGATGCAACGTACGAAAGAAGCGCGAGGGAGTTGCAAGGGGGGATTGGTGAATTGCCGAATTGCCGGATTAGCGAACGTGAGCATGAGCACTCCTCCATAGCCGCGGGGAAAGAAACACGCAATCAATCAATTCCGCGGCACCATCTTACCGGGTCTCTTTTTCTCTTCCCACGGGTAGGTTCCCGATGCCTTCCTGGGCCATAATAGCTTCGATGGCATCGATTTCCACCGGCGCTTCCTTGGACAGGATTTCGTATCCATCCTTTGTCACGAGCACGTCGTCTTCGATCCGGATGCCGATGTTCCAGTATTTCCGGTCCACGTTCGCGCCTTCCGGGATGTATATCCCCGGCTCGATAGTGATAACGTTCCCTTCCTCCAAGGGGCCGTAACCAACGGGATCGTGCGTGTCGAGACCCAAGTGGTGGCTCACGCTGTGATTGAAATACTTCCCGAATCCCGCCGCACGAATGATTTCCATGGCGGCGTCGGTGAGCTCTGAAAACCGCACGCCCGGCTTCACCGCGGCAAGAGCGGCTTCCCGCGCCCGGAGGACAATCTCGTACAACTCCCGCTGTTCAGGTCTGAAAACGCCGCTCACGGGAATGGTGCGGGTGACGTCGGCGGAATAACCCTGGTACTCCGCCCCGATGTCCATGACCACCATGTCGCCTTTACGCATGCGCCGCGTGTTCTTTTCGTAGTGCAGGGTGGTGGAGTTCGGTCCCGATCCCACGATACTGGGAAAGGCGGGACCGTCGCAGCCCTCCCTCCGAAAGCAGTACTCGATGACGGCTTCCAGTTCGTATTCGAACATACCCGGTTCGGCGCTGCGAAACGCTTCGAGGTGCGCGTCCACGGTTGCGTCAATGGCTTTTTGCATGAGGCGGAGCTCGGCGGGAGATTTCCGGGCGCGCTGGCTCGATACGAGGCGGAACGCGGATCTCAGCACCAAGCCGGGGTATCGCTTGGATACCGCGTTCCGAAATTCGCGCCCGGTGCGCAACCGCACGTGTGTAACCTTGTCCGAAAGCATGAGGCTAATGCGGGGATCATAGTACAGCAGGCGTTTTGTCTTGAGCGTCGAATCCATGAAGGCGCGGAACTCGGAAGTTGAAGCCGTACTGCCAAAGCCAAGCGTGATTCGCGCCTCTTCGCCGGACATGTGCTTGCCGACCCATTGTTCCATGGCAGGATTGGTAGGTGGGACGAACAAAATCGCGTGTGTCGGCTGTCCGTTGCGAGGAAATTTCTCCTTGCTGAGGAAGAGAATTGCTCCCGGGTCCGGATAGCCGGTGAGATAGAGGAAATTCTTGTCTTGCACGAACTCGAAATCCACGTCGTTGCTACGCTTTTTTGATGTGCCTGCCAAGTACACTGCCACCGCGCCGCTGTCCATCCGTTCGATGACGGCCCTCCTCCGTTGCGCATACTCTTCCGCGGGAATGCCCTGCGCGTCCAGAGCGTCCGCGACGATGAGGGATGCCGCGAAGACCAACAGGCAGCAGAACACGAGTCGACGGATCAGGGCCATGGATTACCCCGTGCTGTCAACACGTCGCGTGTGAAGGGATGAACCGCGGATGGCTTCCCGCGTGTAAACGGGCGGAACCCTATTACTGCCCTTCGACTTCGCTCAGGGCTGCGACCTCTTACTGCCCTTCGACTTCGCTCAGGGCTGCGACCTCTTACTGCCCTTCGACTTCGCTCAGGGATGCGACCTCTTACGGCCCTTCGACTTCGCTCAGGGATGCGAGGTGGTTTCCCGTGTGCAAGCAGGCGGAGCCCGTGGATGATATGAATCGCTCTCCGGTTAATCAGTGGTCAACTCCATGTTGAGAGTGGTATTGCTCAGCATCGGGATGCGCAACTGCGGGTTGGAAGGGCTCTGGATAAGCTGATCCATAACCGTTTCCATGTCGAAGGCGGATATGATGTGATTCTCGTAATCGT
>JAJRXL010000188.1 GCA_024276335.1 Bacteroidota bacterium | reverse complement strand
GCTTGTCGCCCGAAAGATTCGCCAGCACGGCTCGTACTTCCACGCGTGTCATGACAACGGGCAGACGTTTGGGCCGCCGGGCCCGGACAACCTCGCCGATATCCCCGATGTCACGTCCGAGCACCTGGCGATAGAGAAACAACAATGCGGAAAGCGCCTGGTTCTGCGTCGAAGCGCTGACCTTCCTGTTCACTGCCAGGTCCGTCAGGAACGCGTTGATTTCAGGCTCGCCCATCTCCGCCGGGTGCCGAATATCATGGAAGTAAATGAATCGCCGTACCCATCGCATGTAGGACTGCTCTGTCCGGCGACTGTAATGACGGGTACGCAGCGCTTCGCGCAGTCTTTCCATGAGCTTGGGGCTTTTCCCCGTGCCGGATCGCTCACTTTTTCTTCCGCCTGGTTCAACGTTCCTTGTCGCCGCCTGTAATCGACTCATTTCCCAACCCATCTCTTTTCTCTTCCCTCCTGCTTTGCTCATTCCCTCCTTCCATTCACACGTACACACTTCTTTCCCCGGCACGGCTCCGCCATCTCAGTCCCATGAAAGGGATGAGGACGGCATAGATAACTTGCATTTCCCGCCTGAGGCCTCACATCTTCCTTAATCTCAGCTCAACCTAAACAAAAAAACTCTGCCTGTCAAGGGTTCCGAACCGAAAAGCGGTACCCTGCCCTCGTCTTTACATATACATGCGCTCAAACGCCCCCGCGGAAAACATGGGGAGTATTTTCAAAAAAATCAGGATGGCGATCGTCGAGTGAAGAACAACGATTTTGGATCAGGGAGAATAGCGGGGTAGACCGAAAGAACGGGGTGATGAGATTCTGCTACCCCCGTCAACGGGGCCCCGAGAGGTTGTTCGGTCGGCTCGAAGAACTGGGTAAACCCATAAAGCGGGGCCAGGAGACCCTTCCTAGGGGTTCTAATTCGTCAATTCACCAATTCCATTCGGGGTCGGGAGACCCCTCCTACAAGTTCTTATTCGCCAGTTCGGGATCGGGAGACCCCTCCTACGGGTTCTCATTCGTCAATTCGCCAATAACTCGGCATCGCTTTTTCCTGGTTACCCCGCTGCGGGAATCGGCTGTTTGACATTTCCCTCCCGTGCAGTAACTTGAGGACAATCGAATACCAAGGGAGGGATCACGTCATGCGGTTGTTCGTTACCTTTTGGCTCCTGGCCTGCCTTTTCGCCTTCGACCTCGCCGCGCGCGAAATACACGTCTCGACGTTCAATCAACTGAAGACCGCCTGCCAGACGGCCAAGCCCGGCGACACGATCACCGTCGCTCCCGGCACCTACACCATCACCGGCGTTGACCGGATCTGGATCGTCAAACGGCCCGGACCCGTGCTGGTTCGCGGCAAGACCGGGAATCCCCGCGACGTCATCATCCAGGGCAAGGGACAGGACAACTCGTCGGTGTGGGTCGCGTTCAACCTGGATTATTCCCCGCGGTGGACTTTCAAGGATCTCACCACCCGCCGGACCTACTACCACGGCTTCAAGTTCGACCACACGTCCACCGACTGCGTCCTGGAAAACATCATCATGCTCGACCACGGGGAATCCGGCGTCAAGGGTACCTGCGATCCCGCCTCCGGCGTCTATCCCGACCGGCTCACCGTGGACGGCTGCGTGATCGGCTTCACGTCGCCCGGCGGCGGAACCCGTACGGTGGTGGAAGGCGTGGACGGCGTCGGCGTCAACGACTGGATCATACGCAATTGCCGGTTCATCAACGTCCAGAGGGGAGGGAAGCCCGCGTTCGGCGTGTTCACCAAGGGCAATTCCTCGAACACCATCATCGAATCGAACCGGTTCGAGAATTGCTTCATCGGCGCCTCGTTCGGCGGCGGGGGCACCGCTCCCCAGTATTTCCGTGACAACAACCGGGCTTACGAGCATACGAACGGCGTCATCCGCAACAACATCATCATAGGCTGCCCGGACGCCGGCATTTACATCAACAAGGGCCGGAACGCGAAGGTCTATAACAACACGATCTTCGAATGCGTGCTCACCATCCAGCTCCGGTTCCCGCAGTCCAACGGCGACGTGCGCAACAACCTCGTCAAGCGTGCCCCGTCGAACCCGTACGAACCCATCGTCCGCCTCAGGGATGGAGCGACGTTCATAAAGAACCAGGCCAACCTCGCAGCCTCCAACGCCGATTTCGTCAAGCCCGGAGGCCCCCAGTCCCAAAAAGACCTGCACCTCGCCCCGGGCTCCTCCGCGATCGACGCCGGGGTGAACCTCGGCAGCCTTGTTCCGGTCGATTTTGAAGGCCAGCCCCGTCCCGCCGGAAACGCGTACGACGTGGGCGCGGACGAGCTGGGAATCGTCCCGGTGGAGCTGCTTTCCTTTTCCGCCCGGGAATCGCCGGCTGGAATCACCCTCCGCTGGATCACGGCCAGCGAAACCGGCAACTACGGTTTCGAAGTCCAGCGCAAAACGGGTCCCGGCCCGTTCGCGACGGTCGGGTTCGTGCCGGGTCACGGGACGACCGTGGACCGGAACGCGTATTCGTACCTGGACCAGGTTCCCGTTCCGCGTCCATCGCGTCTCGCCTACCGGCTGCGACAAATCGACTTCGACGGCAGCGAGCACTTCCACCCCGTAGTCGAATTGCCCGCCGCCCCGGGATCGACGCCCCGGATGGACGCGCCGTACCCCAACCCGGCGGCGAGGTCCGGCGGCGCTGTCACGGTGCCCGTGTACAGCCCGGACGCCTTTTCCCTTTCCGTGTACGACGCCCTCGGGAGGCGCGTGCTTTCCCGGGCTCCGCGCGAATACGGTCCGGGCTCGTGGTCGATCCGATTGCCGGTTTCCACGCTCCCGGCCGGGGCGTTCATCGTTGTCCTGGAATCGGCTTCGGGGAAACGCTCGCGATCGTTCTCGATTACCGCCCCCTGACACGCGGGGCCGCCGTTTTAGGACTTGAAGGAAACCTGTTTCGTGCGTACCTTTCAGCGCGCTACCGTCTTTAGCATGTATCACACTTGGAAGCAATCTCATGGCAACAAAACCGACAGTGAAGGTATGGGGATTGAAAACGTGCGGCACCACGAGAAAAGCCCTCAAATTCCTGGATTCGAAGAACATCCCGTACCAGTTCATCGACGTGCGGGAATCGCCGCCGCCCAAGACACAGGTGAAAAAAGCCGCCACCCGGGTTTCCGAGCCGAAGAAGCTGTTCAATACCTCCGGCGGTGCGTACCGGGAAGGGGGATGGAAGGAGAAAGCGCCGAAGATGACCAAGAGGGAAATCGTGGAGGCCGTCACCTCCGATCCCATGCTCATGAAGCGGCCGCTGGTTGTCTCTCCCAAGGGGGCAACGATCGGTTTCAACGAAGATGCCCTGAACGGCATCCTCTGACTCCACCGCGACACACAACGATACACCGACCCCGGACGGGAGCCGGCACAGGCGCGGTGCGATGCGCTCCGGCCGTCACGGTGCCCGGCCAGGTCGCCTACACATCACCGTGCATTCAAATGACGAGAGGGAAAAGCCATGGAGTTACTGACCGTTCGCATCGAGAAGCCGGAGGAACTGAACTTCATCCTCGGGCACTCGCATTTCATCAAGACGGTGGAGGACCTTTATGAAGCCATCGTGCAGACCAACCCGTCGATGAAGTTCGGCATCGCGTTCTGCGAGGCTTCGCAGAAAGCCCTGGTGCGCTGGGCGGGCAACGACAATGAGCTGATCGAGCTGGCCAAGAAGAACGCCCTGTCCCTCTCCGCCGGGCACAGTTTCATCATCTTCCTCAAGGAGGGCTTTCCGATCAACATTCTGAACGTGATCAAGAACGTGCCCGAGGTGTGCCGGGTTTTCTGCGCCACGGCGAACCCGGCGGAAGTGATTATCGCCGAAACGGACCTGGGACGGGCGATCCTGGGCGTCGTGGACGGGGTGAAATGCCACGGCATCGAGTCCGAGGACGACATCCGGGAGCGTCACCAGTTCCTGCGAACAATCGGTTACAAGCTTTAAGTACATTTTTCGTCATAATCAACCGTTTTTTTGATAAAAAAGGTACTTTTGGCAAGCAATCGCTGGGAAAATTGAAAAAAAGGTGTAAATTGTATTGCTAGGTGTTTAAACCAAGCCGTTCTGCTTTCCATATAAAATGAGACCAGTTATGAATCAGCGAATTACTGTCAGCAAAACTACCGCCAGTCGGTTGGATACGGTGGATTTTAATCGTTTGGGCTTTGGCTTGCAATTCTCGGATCATATGTTCCAGATGGTGTATGAGGATGGAAGGTGGCACTCCCCGGAGATCATCCCGTATCAACCCATCCCCCATGAACCGGCTAATACCACGCTTCACTACGGTCAGACCGTGTTCGAAGGTCTGAAAGCATTTTACGCGAAAAACGGCGTCAACGTTTTCCGGCCCGACAAGCATGCCGTGCGCCTGCTCAATTCCTGCGAGCGCATGTGCATCCCGACATTCGAAAAGGAGTACTTTACCGAAGCCATCGACCTGCTGGTCCAGATCGACTACGACTGGATTCCCAGGCAACGCGGCCATGCGCTGTATATCCGACCCCTTATTTACTCGATCGGGAACTTCCTCGGCGTGAAGGAATCCGACTCCTACCGTTTCCTCATCATGACTTCACCGGTAGCGTCGTACTACGAAGAAGGCCTCAGCCCGGTGAAGATCCTGGCCACGGACAAGTACGTCCGGGCCGTGAAAGGAGGAACCGGCTCCGCCAAGACGGCAGGGAACTACGCGGCCAGCCTTTACGCGGCCCGCGAAGCCAAGAAAATGGGCTTCACCCAGGTGCTGTGGCTCGACGCCATCCACCACGAGTACGTCGAGGAAGTCGGAACCATGAACATCTTCTTCCTGATCGACGACGAGCTCATAACGCCTCCGCTGAGCGGCACTATCCTGCCCGGCGTTACACGCGATTCGGTCTTGACACTTGCCCGGGAATGGGGAATGAACGTCTCCGAGCGGGAAATATCCATCAAAGAAGTAATCGCCGCCGCGAAGAAGGGAACGCTCCGGGAAATGTTCGGCACCGGCACCTCCGCCGTGATCTCCCCGGTCGGCAAGCTCCGGTACAAGGACGACGAAGTGATCATCAACGATTTCAAGATCGGACCGGTCGCCCAGAAATTCTACGACGAAATCACCGCCATCCAGTACGGCGAAAAGGAAGACACGCACGGGTGGATCCACCACGTGGAAATCGCCTCGGAAGTACTGGCGTAACGCTCACCGGTTTTCGAACCAGGCCGCCTTCCGGGCGGCTTTTTATTGCCACCTGCTTCATGCTCGACGTCGATACGAATCGAGGATAAATCCATGGAACACCAGACGCAGATTCTCGTGGTCATGGCCGGGTACCTCGGCCTGCTCATTGCGTGGGGATTGTACCAGGGCCGCAAGGTCAGGACCGGGGCGGACTACGCCATCGCGGACAGGAGCCTCCCGGGCTGGGCGGCCGCTCTCTCGGAACGGGCGACCGGTGAATCCTCCTGGGCCCTCCTGGGCCTGCCGGGCTTCGCGTACGCGTCCGGGCTGACCGGCATCTGGACGGCCATCGGCTGCGTTGCCGGCATCGTCCCCGCCTGGGCCGCCATCGCCTGGCGACTGCGGGACGAAGCGGAAAAATACCACGTGAACACGTTTACCGACTACATCGCCCGGAAACACGGCGAGCGGGAGAAGTGGCTGCGGCTCGTCAGCAGCTCCACCATCGTGTTCTTTTTCTTCTTCTACGTGGGCGCCCAGTTTCTCGGCGGCGGCAAGACGCTCCACACCATGTTCGGCATTTCGCCCGCGCTCGGCATGTTCCTCACCGCTGTTGTAATCATCCCGTACACGGTGTACGGCGGGTTCCGCAGCGTGGTCTATACCGACGTCGTCCAGTCCCTCGTCATGATCATCACGCTGGTAGTCGGTCCCATCGTGGGCATTTTTGCCATCGCCGGGAGCCCTGACATTTTCGCCCAATCCATACCGCAGGCCCTTGAGCGTGCGGGATCGGGTTACACGTCCCTTACCGGAGCCGCGGAAGGGTTCGCCGCCGGGGTCGTGCTCATGGGGGGGTTTTCCTGGTTCTTCGGCTACCTCGGGGGACAGCCCCAGTTGAGCATGCGGTTCATGGCCATCAGGGACACGCGGCAGGCGCGGCAGGCGAGAAACATCGGTATCGTGTGGACGATCTTCGCCTATATTGGAGCCCTTTCCATCGGCTGGATCGGCCTGGCCCTGTTCGGACCGGCCGGCCTCAACGACCCCGAGTACGTCATGCCCGCCGTCATGCTTCGGATTTTCCCGCCCGCCATCGCCGCCGTGCTCATAACCGGGGCCATCGCCGCCATGATCTCGACCGCCGATTCCCTCCTCATCCTGTCCGCGACCGAGCTCACGGAAAACTTTTTCAGGAAGGACGGAAACACCCTGCTCCGCTCGCGACTGGTGACCGCGATCCTCGCCGTTATCGCCCTCGCCCTCGCCTACGTATCACCGTCGGACATCATTTACACGCTTGTCGGGTACGTCTGGGCGGGAATCGGGGGGACGTTTTCCGTGGTGATCCTGCTTTCCCTGTTCTGGAAGCGCTTCCACGGCACGGCGGCCGTCACTACGATTATTGTCGGTATGCTGTTCACTATCGCCTGGATCAGCACAGGCATGGACCAAGTGATCACCGCCCGGTTCATGACGTTCGCGGTAGCGGGCCTGACCGCCGTGATCGGTACGTTCGTTTTTCCCGGAAGAACTGGCGGAACAAGCGCGTCCCCGGTTTCGTGATCTTCCCGTTCCGCGGAATGAACCGTTGACGGTCCCGCACGTGTGGCCCTGACGAGAGTGCTTCAGCCACGCGCGTCGAATTAGCGATGAGAACGGATGAACTGTGTTTTTAGAAGTATCCTCATTATATTTCACGCGAATGATCAAGATAGGAGGTCTCTAATGCCTGTTTATGAATTCTTCTGCCAGGATTGCAACACGATATACAAGTTCTTTTCCCGCACCGTGAACACCGAGAAGGTTCCGCGCTGCCCGAAATGCGATAATCCCAACCTCCAGCGCAGGATGTCCACCTTCGCCGTCTCGTCCGGGCGCGATGACACGCAGGTCGACGAGGACATGCCGCCCATAGACGAATCGAAAATGGAGCGGGCGATGGAAGTGCTGGCGCGGGAGGCCGACCGCATCGACGAAGACGATCCCCGCCAGGCGGCGCAACTCATGCGGAAGTTTTCCGAAGCCACCGGACTCAACATGGGGCCGGGCATGGAGGAAGCCCTGAGCCGCATGGAACGGGGCGAGGACCCGGAGCAGGTCGAAGCGGAACTGGGCGACGTCCTGGAATCGGAAGAGCCGTTCCTGTTCGAGCAAAAGCGCAGCCGCGCGGGCAGGAAACCCAGGCCGACAATCGACGACACGCTCTACGATATGTGAGCAATCCTCCCGGCACAACGACGATTAACAGCGCGGGACATCCGCAATCGAATAATTCCGGATTGTTGAATCAAGAGATTGCGCATTTTTTCCCGACATTTTCTATATTAGAACGCTCTGGGCTTTTGCTAACGGGATCGCCGTTAACATGCCGCGTGCGCAGTACGTACAAGCCCTTTCATGACCTGGAGATGCTGTAACGCCGAACTGTCCGGATGTACCGGTTTGTAACGCGAGTACGGACGGGAGGACGGCAACACGCTTCTTCTTCATGATCTTTATCACAGGGAGGTACTAGGATTGAGGATTTCCGGTATTCAGCTCTTGGTAGAGATCAACGGATGCCCGCCGGAGATACTGGACGACGAAACTACCGTGAGGGAAACCCTGTTGAGAGGAATGCAGGTGTGTGGTTTTTCCGTGGTGGAAACGTTCAGCCACAAGTTTAATCCGATCGGCGTCACGGTTGTATCCATCATCCATGAATCTCACGTCTCCGTCCACACCTTCCCCGAAGCGCGGCACGTTTCCATCGACATTTTCCACTGTATCGACGATCCCGCACCGCTGTACACGTTGCTGGATTTCATGAAGAAAGAACTGCGGGCAAAGTCCATGCGCGTGCTCGAAGTGTCCCGCGTCAACCGGCTTTCCGTCAACAACACCGCCGACATCACGCCCCATCCCGCCACCAGCTTCGAGGTGGACTACTACGCCACACGCACGCTGGTCGATACCGGCTCCGAGTACCAGCACATCCGGGTGATCGAGAACGAGACCTTCGGAAGGATGCTCTTTCTCAACAACGACTTGCAGGTCGCGGAAAAGGACGCGCACCTGTACAACCGGGCCATGGTCGAGCCCGTGGTATCGAACGGGAAACTCGACAACGTGTTGATACTGGGAGGAGGCGACGGCGGCGTTCTGAACGAGTTGTTGAGGCACAACCCCGGCAACGTGACCCTTGTTGATATCGACGAGCGCGTGGTTTCCATCGCCAGGGAATACCTCCCCGCGATCTGCGGCAACGCTTTCGATGACGAGCGCGTGAGCGTGGTGTTCGACGACGCGGTTTCCTATGTCAACAACCACCAGCGCTACGACGCGGTGATCTACGACCTGACCATGGACCCGGAAGGCCATTCCCGCCTGGATAGGAAGACCTTTCTCTCCCGCCTTTTCTCCTCCATCCACCGAAGCCTGAATCCCGGCGGCATCCTCTCCATGCAGGTCTGCTCGGGATACGAACCCGAGATCTTCGAGATGATCCGGGACGTCCTGAACCGGTATTTCGATTCCTTTGAACACGAGAGCGTGCACATTCCTTCCTTCTGCGAGCCCTGGATCTTCGCCAGGGCCACGAAGCGCTGAGAGCTGACAAAAAGACCGGGAGACAAGGAGACCGGGGGATTTTAGATTGCGTTCCGATGGGAAGTAAACGTTCAAACGTTTTCCTTTGCGTCCTTTGT
>JAJRXL010000187.1 GCA_024276335.1 Bacteroidota bacterium | reverse complement strand
GGGAATTTGCTGACGGAGCCTGGTCAGACGGCAAAAGTTACCCTCTATCTCGAAAATGTCCTGGCGCCAACCTCTGCCGCCGCGATGGGAACGCTCGAATTCGAGGGCAAGGACTTGACACCTTCCACGTCCTCGTTCCAGATCGGCGAATTGAAAACAATGGAGACCGGGTCGTTCAGTTTCGATGTCACGTTGGCGCAGAAACCCTCGACCTCGGAAGGCGCCATACCGATCAGGATAAAAATCACTGATGGCACGTATGTCGATTATGTTATGGGCCGCATCCAGGTGTATCTCGCCAGGGCATGGCATACGACTCTCGGGATGAACATACAATCCTTTACTTCTCTCGATGTGGTGAATGACAAGGTCGTCTGGGCTGTCGCTCACTACACCATGAACAACCAACGAGCCGATTTGTGCGTACGTACAGGCAACGGTGGCGCCACATGGGCGTTTTCCCATGGCACGGGTTTCCCGATTGGGAGGGGAGTGTATTGTGTTGCTGGCGTCGATCTGAACACTGCGCTTGTGGGGACAGGACCGCAGGACGGAGAAGCGGGGATATACTTTACGACAAACGGAGGAATGAAGTGGACGGAAACACCGGTTACCTCCATTACCGGCTTTGTGAACTGGATACACATGTGGGACGCGAAAAACGGCATATTCCAGGGCGATCCGAAGAATGGAGTCTGGGGTATTGCCACGACGCGGGATGGTGGATGGACGTGGTATCCGATTTACAATGCCGTCCCGGCACCGCCCGGCGAGGCAGGGTGGAACAACTGTTACGATAACGTGGGCAATACATTGTGGTTCGGGACGAGCAACAGCAAGATATACAAGTCCACGGACAGGGGGGAATCGTGGCGGGCGATTGCCACACCGGGAAAAAACGTGATGGATATTTCATTCGCGAGCGAGAACATCGGCGTTATTCGATTTGGGAACGTCCAGAACTTTGGCGGACAAAACGGCCTTGCCGTAACCCGGGACGGAGGAGAAACCTGGCAACAAGTTACGACATTGAACCTTCCGCGCTCGGCTCGGGCGCTGATGGAGCGCGGTGGAGTCCGGCTCTGGGTATTAATGAACAACGATGCTTATGTATCCACCGATCTGGGCAAATCGTGGTCAGTCGATCCATCCCCAGCCGTTTTCAACCCAATCACGACGGCTGACGTGCACGTCGGATCGAAAACGACCACTGTCTATGCCGCTGGTCCCAGCATTTACAAATTCGTGTCTCCCCTTGAAACAACCGTTGCCGTTAAGGGCGAAATGGAGCCGTCTTCCGTGGCCCTGTTTCAGAATTGGCCTAATCCCGCATCGGGTGCCGCCAGCCGTGACGTCACCATCGAGTTCTCGATTCCAGAACGTCGTGATGTCAGCCTCAGCTTGTACTCGACTACCGGGAAGCTGGTGCAGGAATTGATTCGGGCGCGCCTTGCGGCAGGGCATCACGCAACACGCGTGGATGCGGGTTCGTTGAAGGTCGGTGTTTATTTCTACGTTCTTCGCACGGGGAACGAACGAATCGTGCGGAAGATGATTGTCACGCATTGATTCCCGGGACGACAGACAAGATGGTTGCGTTTACGTGATTATCGGGTACCCGTGTAGGTGTTGATGATGAAGGTGCTGATCAGTGGTTCTACGGGATTGATAGGCTCGGCGCTGGTTTCACACCTGCGTTCGCAAGGGTATGATATATTCCGGCTGGTGCGAGAAAAGACTGGTCGGGACGAAAGTACCGTTTTCTGGGACATCCCTTCCGGCAATATCGATGCGGGAAAACTGGAAGGCCTGGACGCGGTTGTTCATCTCACTGGCGCGAATCTGAGCGAGGGCCGTTGGACGGAAAAGCGGAAAGAATCGTTCCACGAAAGCCGGGTGAAGGCCACGCGCCTGTTGAGCGATACGCTTGCAAGCCTGGAGCGCCCGCCAAAAGTTTTTATCAGCGCGTCGGCCATCGGATACTATGGCAACAGGGGGAGCGAAGCTCTTCATGAAGACAGTTTGAACGGCACGGGTTTTCTCGCAGAGCTGTGCAGGCAGTGGGAAGAGGCAACAAACGCTGCAACGGCCAAGGGAATCCGTGTCGTCATGGCGAGAATCGGCGTAGTGCTCTCATCGCGTGGGGGCGGTCTTAAGAAACTACACCCGTTTTTCCGCCTGGGTCTGGGAGGAAAAATCGGCGGCGGAAATCAGTACATGAGCTGGATCAGCATCGACGACCTGGTGCGCGCGCTCCATCATTGCCTGGTACGGGAAGACCTGCGCGGGCCGGTCAACATGGTTGCGCCGCATCCGGTCACGAATGCTGAATTCACGAAGGCATTGGCGGCGGTGTGCCGGAGACCGGCCCTTTTGCCGGTTCCGGGACTGGCGCTGAAACTCGTGTACGGTGAGATGGCGGTGGAAACCATCCTTTCCAGCGCCAAGGTGTTTCCTGAAAAGCTTCGCGCGTCAGGATTCGAGTTTCGCTTTCCCGAAATTCGACCGGCGCTGGAGCACGTACTTCATTCGAGCCTGTTTGTACTTTGAATAAAGCAAGAACGCCGGAGCACTGCCCCGGCGTTTTTGATTAAACGGGTTTTTCCTGTGGTTACTTTAGCAGCGTCATGGTTCGAACCGCGCTCTTGTTGCCGGCCGTGAGCTTGTAGATGTACAGGCCGGATTTCAAATTCGCTGCATTGAACTTGACCGTATGCGTTCCTGCATCGATCACGTCGTCAATCAATACGGCAACCTCTTTTCCCAGCAAGTTGTACACCTTCAAGGTGACATATGTAGAGCGTGTAATGGAAAAACGGATGTTCGTCGTCGGATTGAAGGGATTGGGGTAGTTTTGCTCGAGCGCGAAGGAAAGGGGCGCTCTTGATGAGGGCACATCCGTAATTCCCCGTTTGACAATCAACAGCGTCCACTGCTCGTTGGAGCGGGTCGTGAACAATCCGTCAGTCGCGTTCACGTGCCAAAGTACTTCGGCTTGTGCGGAGTTCGACAGGCCGGTTGCCTTGGTGATGAGGTCCACCATCTGACTTCCGCTCAAGCTCAGCTTCGCTTCCGTAGAACTGGCGTTCGAGGCCAGGTTAAGAAACGGCGAGCCGAAAGGTGTGCTGAACACGACTTCGTATCGCACGTCGTCGCTCAGGATTTGCCCGCCCACGCTGATGTTCGTGAATGGATCTGGCGGGGTTTTCTTTTCCCAGGTGAGATCAAACCGTTCCGCGGCATAATCAATGAAGATTGTATCCTTGTCCGGGGGATCGAGCAGGCTGAATGCGTACGGTGCGTGTTCAGCGATAGTATACTGACCGGTCGTGCCACGCACGGCGGGATCACTGCTCTTGTACGCGATGATTTCCTGGTCGGTGCGTATCATCGTGGAAATAAGGAAGAACGTTACCGATCCCTTGATAAAGTGATTCCCAGCAAAAATATTGGCCGATCCAAGTCCGCGGTCGGTGTACTCGCCCGGGAAGCGGGCGGAAAACTTGGTTATAACCTCTTCGTCCGCGTTAACGTTGTCGTACTGGTCGCGCGGCGTTACCCGTATTTCGTATTTCCGTAAAACGTAAACGGTCTTTGGAGCAAGGTGTGGAATCACTTCTACTAGGAAGTTCTGAACAGCGCCGGCGATGAACGTCATCGGTTCGGATACGTTTTTGCCGCTGGGTGCGCCCGGCACTGCCTCGATGGTAATCATGGTGTCCGCTTTCGTCGAGGTGAAATATATCTTGGTCACCCCATCCACGAACACGTCCCGGGGAAGAATCCACGTGTCAGGACCAGTACTGTTAAGAAGGTTGTGATCGATGTCGAAAATCTTCGTCACGGTTTTGGGATTATTGTCGTTATCCGCAGTGGAACCCTTTACGGTAAGCGTAATATCCGTCCCTACCGTATTCCAACCGCGGATAATATTGCTGTTCTTGTCTCGGGCGGTCAGTGTCAGCTCGACTTCTTCACCAACAACTTTAGTGATTACCATCGTCTGCGTGTCGAAACTGATTCCTCCGCCGGTAGCGAATACCAGAATCGGGGATAGGACGAATAATACAATTCCTATGCCGGTCAAAGTCTTAACAGTATTCATGCTTCCTCCATGCTGTTTCCGGAACTATCTTGAAATAAAAGTAAATTTTCTAGAGGAGAGAGCGTATTGCGTGGAGTAAATATATCCCACGCATGGAACATCCTGCTTAAAGAATATAATGGATTGAATGAGTGAACGCAAGGGGTGGCATTGCCCTTGCAGGGAATCAGGGACTTGCCCAGTTTAGTAGCTTGTGGTTTCAATTGCCTGCCATGTTTGGTAAATTCCGTGAACCTAGTACCGGTGCCATGCAAACAGATCAGCCGACATATTTCCGTCCTGAAGGCGACAAAGGCACGCTGCAAGGCGTGAAGCTTCCGCCACGGTATGTTCCGAATGACGTGATCGGCCAGGGGACCGACAGGATTGTCGTGCGCGCTCACGATACCGAGCTGGATCGACCCGTGGCCATTAAGCTGTTCAAGGAAGCGGGGGAAGAGGTCTTTCACAGGGCCCAGGTTGAATTCCGTATGCTCTCGCAGCTTCATCATCACTGCCTGGCCGAGGTTTACGACCTGGAAATGCTGGAAGACGGAACTGTTTACCTGACCGAAGAACTCCTGGTCGGCGTGGACATATTCTCTTGGACCTCAACCCATCGGGATCGAATTGCCGCGGTCCTTGAGCAAACGGCGACCGGCTTGGATTTTTTGCACGAGCGTGGCGCCGTGCATGGCGACATCAAACCTGCGAATATCGTTGTCTGTGGTGAACCCGGGGAGGAACTGGTCAAGCTCATCGATTTCGGATTTGCCTCTATCCGCAATACCGGGTCATGGGCCAGCTGTGGAAGTCCCGCTTACATGGCGCCGGAGCTTTTTCGGGGCGATGAGCCCTCCGTCGCCAGCGACTTGTATGCCCTTGGATGTGTATGGTACGAACTGGTTACAGGCCGTCTGCCGTTTGCGTATGATTCCGCGACGAGGCTTGTGCGCGCCCATTTGTCCGAGCGACCTGCTTCTCCCTCCGAAGTTGACCCGGAAATAAGCCAGGATACCTCGCAACGCATTCTCCGGGTGCTCTCGAAGGATCCCTCGGCGCGTCCTGCTTCGGCGATGGAGGCGATTGGTGGGGCGACCATTACGGCGCCTCAGCCTCGCTTGTCGATCCCCCTGCAATTTCGGGATGAGGAGATCACGAGTGTCCGTGAATTTCTGGAGGATGCATCCGCGAGCGTGTTGCGAATCGTCGGGGAGCCCTGCTCGGGAAGAAGTGAACTGGTTCGCGAGGCCCGCGTTCAGGCCCAGCTTGAAGGCTTGATTCCCGTGGATGTGCGCCCGGGGGAGTTCGCCGGCTCCGGTCACCGGTCGATGCTGGCCTATATCATGCGCAAGGCGGCTCTGGCCGGGATCACGTCTTCGGGCCCAGTCGATAAAACGGCGGAAAGTACCGAACCGCCCGATGCGGACCTCGCCGAGCGATTGACAGCCGCTGCAGCGGGCAAACATTTCGTCTTATTCGTTGACGACGCGGACGATCTACCGTATGTACAGCGTGAAGGGCTGTTTCTGCTGGCACGGATGGCTGCCGAATCGGGATCATGGCCCAAAGTGGTGGTGTCGTATCGAAGCAAGCAGGATGATCAATCAGAGCACATCGTTGATATTCACCTACGGCCGTTGTCCGGTGATCAAGTGGAGAAGATGATCCGCTCCGTTTTGCCCGGGGAACTCGATGCTGAAACAACGGGGTACCTGGTTTCTCGTTCCGCCGGTTTGCCCGGCCGGTTGTTCCTGATGATTCGCCAATTGTTCGAGAACCGGCTGCTGGTGATTCAAAATGGCAGGTGGATGATCCCGGATATCGATCGTGCCGACCACGTGGCGGATGTCATTCGTCAGGGATTGCGCGCCGCCTGGGATCAAATCAGCGCGACAGCCCGCGAGTACGTTCGCCTTGTCGCGCTTTCCGAATCCGGAATTCCTTTCGAGGCGTTATCCGAATTTGCAGGCGAACGTTTCCGGTGGGATTGCGTGGCCGAAGCGCTGTCGGCGGGATTCCTGGAACGGGGCGGCGACCAGATGCGGATCCGTGATGAATTCGCCCGCGCCGTGAGCTTGGAGGGCTGTTGTGGCAGCGAGATCGAATCATTGCGGAAACGCCTGATAAACGTTTTGCGGGAAAGGCATGACGCGGCGTCCCTTCTCGAAGCAGGGCGCCAGCGAGAGAAGTTGGGGGACGAAGCAGCCGTGTTCTACGTCGCGGCAGCGCGGAAGTTTGCACAGGCCTTCCGGTACGAAGAAGCAGAGCCCGCGCTGTCGCATGTGCTCGATATCGTTCCGGAAGATTCGGACCAATGGAGCTCGGCGGCGGAGTTGCTGCTCGACATTCACCAGCACACCGGTGCGTTCGAGAAATCCGCTGAAATTGCGGAAAGGCTTGTCCACGCCCTCGAAGAAAGAGATCAGAGGGAGCGCCTGGTTCGCGTCCTGAATCGCCAGGCGGAGAATTTCGGAAAAATCGGCATGATCGAGCGCGCCGTCCGTACTGCCCGTCGGGCGGAGGAACTTGCGCGTGAGAGCGGTAACGCGGTGGGTGAAGCCGAAGCCCTGGTTCAACGGGGGCTCAGTGATTACCGGCAGGGGAACTACCATGCGGCTATCGAGTTGTACGAGCGCGCCATCTATATATACGAAAGGAATGACGCATTGGGACGAGCGGCCAACGTGCTGTTGAACGCGGGTTTCGCTGCAACGTTTTGCATTTCCCCGGAAAAGGGGAAAGAATACTTCGAGAAAGCGCGGCAGTATTTTTCGCTGGAAGGAGACCGTTACGGACTGGCCCGGGCGCTCGGCAACCTCGGCGTTGCGCTATACCTCATGTCACAGTACGGGGAAGCCCTGCGCGTCCGCGAGGAGGCGTACCGGATATTTCAGGAGCTGAAGGACCTTCAGGGGCAGGCCAACGCCGAAGTCAGCATCGGCAGGGTGTTGCTGACCATGGGGCGGTTCGCCGATGCCGAGCGACATCTACGCCAGGCCCTGCGCCTCATGCGCGCGACCGGCGACCGGGTGGGCGAAGCGCGGTGCCTGGAAAACATCGGGTTCCTCGCCGTGGATACGGGGCGTTACGAACAGGCTCTCGACGCATTTTCACGGGCCCAGGGGATTGCTCGTGCCTTGAATCATACGGCAATGGTCGCAGGTAATTTGCAAAACGAGGCGCTGGTTCATTATTACCGGGACAACCTGCGCGAGGCCGAGCGTTGCCTTCACGCTGCCGAGGACCTGGCCCTTGAAATTGACGATGAGGACGTTTTAAACAACCTTGTCCTTACATCCGTGCTTCTTGCTTCCCGATCGAAACAGGAAACGGATTTGCGGAAAGGCTTGAAGAAAGCGGAAGACCTCGTCAAGAAATCCTCGGAGAACAAGAACGTTTCGTTGCAGGTGCTGGGGCTTATTTTCAAAGCGCGGATCCATCGGTCGCTGGACGAGGCATACGCTGCATACGGCGCCTCCTCTTCCGCCATGGAACTCCTCGAACAAACCGGATACATCGAGTGGCCGGAAGAGGAGGTCATGCTCGAGCATGCGCTTTGCTGCCAGGCGGTGGACAAGGTCGGCGAAGCAACGGAAACACTGCGCAAGGCGTACGATCTTCTCCAGCGCAAAGCGGACACTATTCCCGACGTCGATTTGCGGGAACGTTTCTTGAAAGATGTCCCTTCCCATGCGACGATAACCGGTGAATATGCGCGATTCCTTCGGCACCCTCGCGAGGTGAAAATCGGCATCCTACAAGACCGAGCGCTTCAGACCTTGTACAAGGTTGCGGCAACGGTCAATTCCATCCTTGATCCGGAGACGCTTTTACCCAGGATACTGGACATGGCCATTGAAACCATGCACGGCGAGCGGGGGATGGTTTTTCTCAAAGAGGACGGGGAGTTGATTCTCAAGGTGGCACGCAACGTTGACCAGGAAACAATACAGGATGCTACAGAGATCAGCCGCAGCATCATCGAAGATGTTTTCATGTACGGGAAACCACTGGTAGTAAACGACGCGCTGGATGACGATGAATTCAAGTCCAGGGCTTCGGTGCGGAATTTTCGCATTTCAACCATCATCTGCGTCCCCTTGCGGTCGCGTAATAACGTTGTGGGGACGGTGTACATTGATCGGAGGGAGAGCTTCAAGGCGCCATACCTTGACGAAAGGCAAGACCTGGCCTTTCTGGAAGCGTTTGCCAACTTGGCCGCCATTGCAATCGAAAACGCCCGTTTACATCAGCAGTTAAAGGAAGAGAACGTCACTTTGCGCAGGCAGGTGGAAGAGCGGTTTGGCTTTGCCAACATCATCGGGAATGCGCCCGCCATGCGCACGATGTATCGTTCCCTGGAAGGGGCGATCCGGACCGACAGCCCGGTGTTAATTACCGGCGAGAGCGGCACCGGTAAAGAGCTGGTGGCAAAGGCCATTCATTACCAGGGCCGTAGAAAAGATGTCGCATTTATCGCCGTCGATTGCGGCGCACTGCCCGAGACGCTTCTGGAAAGCGAACTCTTCGGCCACACGAAGGGCGCGTTTACCGGGGCATCCTCGGATCGCAAGGGATTGTTCGAAGAAGCTGACAGGGGAACGATTTGCCTGGATGAGATCTCGAACACCTCGCCGTCATTCCAAGCGAAATTGCTTCGTGTTCTGCAAGAGGGGGAAATCCGGCGGGTGGGAGAAACGAAGGTTCGCACGATCGATGTTCGCGTCGTCGCCGCTTCGAACACGGACATCGAGAAGGAAGTGCGGGAAGGGCGTTTCAGGCAGGATCTGTATTACCGGTTGAATGTCATTCCGATCTTCGTGCCGCCGCTCCGGGAGCGCCGCGAAGATATACCGTTGCTGATTCATTATTTCATCGAGAAGTACAGTCGCCAGATCCACCGTGACACACCGACGTTCTCGGAATCGCTTATAAACCTCCTCGTTCGTCAACCGTGGCCGGGAAACGTCAGGGAATTGGAAAACGTCATCAACAGGTTGCTAATATTCTGCGATCGGAAAGTCATACAACCCGAAGATTTTAAGAAAATCATACAAATTCAGAGTGACCAAGCCAACATTGAACCGCGCACAAGTTCCCCGTCGGGGGTGAAAATGGATATTGGAGGAAATAATGCCGGAAGGACACTCGAGGAAGTGGAGCGTTTTTATATCATGGAAATTCTGCGTTTAAGTGGCGGAAATAAAGCCGAAGCAGCGCGTCGATTGGGTTTGAAAAGAACGACTTT
>JAJRXL010000186.1 GCA_024276335.1 Bacteroidota bacterium | reverse complement strand
CTTCCATCCCAGCAGCGACCGCGCCCGGTCAATGTTGGGTTGACGCACTTTCGGGTCGTCTTCCGGCAATTCCTTGAACACGATCCTGCTCGAGCTTCCCGTCACTTCTATCACTTCCCTGGCCAGATCGAACATGGAAATCTCGTCCGGATTCCCGATGTTTACCGGTTCCGTTACATCGGAGAGCAGTAAGCGATAAATGCCATCCACCAGGTCCGAGACGTAACAGACGGAACGTGTCTGCATACCGTCGCCGAACACAGTTACATCTTCCCCGCGCAAAGCCTGGGACATGAACGCTGGAATGGCGCGACCGTCATCCACTCGCATTCGCTCGCCATACGTATTGAAGATGCGAACGATCCTCGTCTCCACGCCGTGGTGCCGATGGTAGGCCATGGTCAGCGCTTCGGCAAAGCGCTTTGCTTCATCGTATACGCCGCGCGGACCGATCGGGTTGACGTTGCCCCAATACGTTTCCACCTGGGGATGAACCTCGGGGTCCCCGTACACCTCGGAAGTCGACGCAAGCAAAAAGCGTGCGTTCTTGTCTTTTGCCAGGCCGAGCGTTTTATGCGTGCCCAAGGAACCGACCTTGAGGGTTTGGATCGGAAGTTTCAGATAGTCGATCGGACTGGCGGGTGAAGCAAAATGCAAGATGTAGTCAAGGTTCCCCGCGACATGGACATAATTCGTCACATCGTATTTGACGAAGACAAACCCGTCGCACCCTATCAGATGAGCAACGTTTTCCATGTCGCCGGTGATGAGGTTATCCATGCAGACGACTTCCATCCCTTCAGAGAGAAGTCGTTCACAAAGATGACTCCCTAGAAATCCTGCTCCGCCGGTGATGAGCGCACGAGGCATAAGCTATCCCCAGTTTATAATGGTAAAGTGTAATTCAAGCCAACCATGATTCGTCCAAAGCTGTCAGCTTTCGGGATCTGCATCGTCATATCAAGGTCCTTTTTCGAGTACTGGAAAACGCCATACATCCGCACCTGCATTGACGGGGTAACGACAAATTCCATCCCGGCCCCGATGCCATAGATGAAGGTTTGCTGGCGGCTCCCATCCGAGCGGTGCTTGTCAATTATCGCTCGTCCTAATGATGCACGCACGAAAGGGCGATACGTGTACATAATAAGATATCCCGCCTGGACATATAGCACACCTGCCCAAAGCTTTCGCTTGAACGCTTTGTTGAAGGAGGTTCGACCGGAAAGCTCCAGGTAATTTAGTTCAAGCCCCATTCTTAAAGCGGGAGCAGCATTTGGCAGCGGTTGTGCCTCGACCCACACTCCCCCCGTCGGTAAAAAGTCGCCCTCGCCCGCATCGCCCGTGTACCGGGCAAAACCTCCCGAGACACCGATATTCACGAGGGTTTTCGATTCCACGGTCTCCCCGATATCTTCCGGCCTTATGGCTCCGTACATGAGATAGTCATCTTCGCTGGTTCCAAATCCGAGAAGGAGGCTGTAGTTCCCTTTTCTCCCGATTGTCGTCGCTATGACGTCGATGCTGCGCGTGCGATCCAAATCATCCTTGTAGGGTGTGTCGAAATCCAGGGCAACCACCCCGGAGCTTTCATGGATGCGGGTTACCAGGGCAAGGCCTGAACTTGATCGATTTCGTCCGATAACGGTGTTCTCTCCCACGAAAGCAGCGGGAAAAATCAATTGGCGAACCACGTACGTGCTTTTCATGTTGTACGACCTTGTTCCCGTTCGACGCATACCGAGTATGTATGGCGAGCCACCGGCACCATTGTATAAAACCATCGACCCGCGGTTGCTCCAATTCCACTTATTCTTTTGAGGTATGTGTGTGCGACCACGCCTCACTGATACGGCGATGGGCATCGAACCGTCCCAACAGTACAAGAAGGGGAAACGCGATTTCTTTACCACGACGAGGCCCTTATCAAATCTCTGCGTCAAGGACGAGGTTGTTAACGCCGATATGAAACGATGGCGGTAAAGAATATCCTCCACTTCACGAAAGAGAACGTCCGCCTGGGGAAAGAAATTCAGCTCGTTTTTCTTCTCCGATTTACGGATAAAAGCCAGGGATTGTCCGCTAGGCGACCATTGAGGGAACCGTTCCTGCCCCCTGGTGGCCGTGAGACGAACGACGAAATTTCGGTCCGCGTTATAGAGATACAAGTCTTTCTCGTCCTCCATACCGTTACTCGTAAAACACAACCAGCGCTCACCGCGAACCAGGCGCGGATACCAATCCGCCTCTCCATTCTCCCCGGCCAGGAGATAATGATAAGGGGAGTGCTCCCACGAAGTATATGTCGGGAGTTCCATCCTTGGATCAACCGGATGTGCCTCTCGCTTTCGTAGATCAACCACGTACAAGAACTTGGAAAGGCCGCGCCGGATTTCGAGAGACGCAAGTTGAGCGTCTGGGGAAAGGCGGACGCGCTCTATGCTTCCCTGCAGCCCGAGCTCTGAAAGATTGATCACCTGGAGACGACCGACCTCAATGGACTCACTCCTGGCCGCCATACTGATGAGAGCGATCAGAATAATCCACGAATAGCGCATCCCGAACCTCAGGGGATCCGCGCCACGGTGTCGGATCCCTGTTTCAGCCTGGACATCCATTCCTGAATCCGTTGGTCCACAGAGGGATCATTGGGCACGTATTGTTTGTAGCGCTTCAATAGGTCTATACCTTTCTGCCAATCCCCCTCGATCTCATACAGGCTCAGCAACATGGTGTACGGGCTTCGCGGCGAGGATTGCCCGGTTGGATCCTGGGTAAGCAGATCCAGGTAATACGGTTCGACCTCTTTTGTATACTCGACGAACTTGTCTTCCCGGCCGCACAGGTAATACAACATGGCAAGATCCGTTTTCAGGATTGGGTCCATGCTGTGAATACGTCGAGGAAGGAGTTTCTCCATTTGCTCCAGAACCCGTAACGCCCCTGCCGTATCCCGGCTATCCTGCAAATACACCTGGGCACATGCCATGAACAAGTACCGGTAGCTGAGTATCATGCGCGTGCTCTGTTCATCGAGGTTCACCTTCGGATTCTGAAGTTCCCGAAACATGAATCCATATGAACGCGCGCTATCGGGCATCGATACCGGGTTCAACAGTTGTTTCATCGTTGTGGGGAGATCAACGTTACTGTAATACCTATCCTGTCGTATCGGCATACGGTAGGGAACCAGCTGGTAGGTAAGTCCACGCACGATGAGATAATTATCGAGACCGATTTTATCGCTGGGCATTGTGGTCAAGGCAAAATGAATTGGACGTCTCCACTTTGTGTTAACAATAATATCCAACACCATTCTATCTTGATTGCGTATGAGTTTCCTTCCGTATGCATCGGTGACGGCTGATTTCATGGTAAAGACAACTTCGCCCGCACTGTCAGGCACCGTCATACCACGCACAATATCCTTGAATGCCGCCTGCTGGTAAATTTCCGCGGGAACCGGTATACGTATTTCCCTTTGATCAAATTCACCAACTTCCATGTGCCTGATTGCTTCGTCTGAATAGGAAATGGGGACCTTTTTCGCCCCGTAAGGAGTCTCGTTTTTCAACTGGAGCATATACCAATCCGTATTGAGAAGACTAAGGTTCGCCACGCGAACGTCCCGACGGACCCCGGCCACGTATTGCAGGTACCAAACGGGGAAGGTATCGTTGTCACCACCGGTGAACAGTATTGCGTCCTTCTCACATGATTGCAATAAATTGTAAGCGTAGTCAAAAGCGACGTAATTCAAACTGCGGTTGTGAGTCTGGTAATTCTGAAGCAACATATTCCCGGGTGCAAGTACCAACAGGGCTAACCCGCCCACCAGCGCAATAGTTGAAGCGGCTTCCCTTTCTTTCAGCCAGTTCCGTAACAATTCCATGAGACCATAGGCTCCTACGCCGATCCAGATCGCAAAAACGTAAAATGAACCGACAAAGAAATAATCACGTTCCCGCACCTGTGGCGCCGACATGTTGAAGTACACGACGAGTCCGATACCCGTAGCCATGAAAAGCAACGTCATGGCCAGGCTGGTCTTCCAGTCCTTTTTCCAATGAAGGTAGAGCCCGAACAGTCCAAGTAAAAACGGTATGGCAAAATACCGGCTCGGATAGCCGGGGCTGTCGGACCAGTTTCCCGCATCTTCGAATAAAACCACGGGAGCGTCCTGCAAATCGCCGGCCCTACCGACGAAATTCCACATGAAATAACGGATATAAATATGACCAAGCTGGAAGCGAATGAAGAAGTCCAGGTCGCTCGAATATTTCTGGTACTCCCGTATATGCTTGGGCTCCATGCTCCACCGTCGCGGAAAGAGAACCTCGCGATTGATATCAACGGTCCCCAGGCGGTTATCGTACGTGGGGCCACGAAGGATTGGGTAATCGCCGTATTGTTCACGATTCAGGTACTTGACCAGGTAATCAAGCGAAGTAGGCGCGTTTTCATTCAATGCGGGTTCCTTGTTCGCGCGAATAATAATCAATGCGTATGTACTATATCCCAGGATGATCAACAGTGTAGCCAGGGAAAGCAACTGCGCGCGAGGCGCTTTATTAGCGTAGGCAACAACGGCAACGAGCCCAATAATGATGGCAAACACGAGGACAACCGTGTTCCCTTCCAGAAAGGAAGGTAAATACTTGACAACACCGGGATATACCAACGCGAATACCCCCAGGGCTCCCAAGGCAAAAACAGCCCCCGTTTTCCACGTGATATACTCTTCCACCCTGTCACGAAAATAGTAGAGTACAAAGACAAAGAAGATGGCTAACAGGCTGAGCAGGTGAACCCCAATGCTCAATCCCAAGAGGTACGCGATCAACAGAAGTGTCCGATCCGAATTAAACACGCCACTGCGCGTATACCACTCAAGTGTTAACCAGACAACGAAAGAGATGAAGAACATACCGATACCGTACATCTCGGCTTCGGCTGCATTGAACCAGAACGTGTCGCTGAAAGCCAATGCGAAAGCCCCCGTCATACCCGCGATAATCATAACAAGAGCATCCCTGATCCCCTCCGGGTCACCGTGCCACGACCGGAATAACCTGATAAGGGTCAGATAGACGAACAGTACCGTAAGAGCGCTGGAAAGAACCGAGATGAGATTCACACGGAACCCGATGGCATCGGCGATATGCCCTCCCACCGGCAGGAAGGTGAACACTTTCCCGAGGAGTTCAAAGAACGGAGCACCGGGCGGATGCGGGACGCCGAGAGTATATGCCGCCGTGATGAACTCGCCGCAATCCCAGAAAGATAACGTTGGCGCCACGGTCATAACGAACACGATGAACGAAGTGAGAAATACTATGAACGCGAAAACTCTGTGCAAGCGATTAAAATTCATGATTCACCTGGTTGTTTTACCATTTGTTCTTTCCAGCTCTTCGACGAGCGACGACCTGAGTGTTTGTATGTCTTCGGCATTGGGGAAATACTTCAACATGCTGTCCACCAAGGCAATAGCCTTCCTGTAATCCTTTCTTTGCCGATACATTTCCAAGAGGAACCGGTATGGAGAAGAGTATGATCGCACTTCCCTGGGATTTTTGGCGATTTCCGCCCAGCAGCGCGCCTCGATTTCCCGCGCCAGGGCTTCGTAATGCTGTGAATCACCGGAATCAAGGTACAGCGTGGCAATGTTGTACTGTAACCTGTAGTCCATGGGAATGATATCATGCGGCAGTATCTTTTCCATCCGGTTCAGGACCTGAATCGTCTTCTGTCGATCCTCCAACACGCGATACGTGTACAAGGCCGTCCGGAGAAAAGCGTTGCGATAGTTCACGCACATGCGCTGCGCGTCATTGTCAAGGTACACATCCGGTCGTTGTAAACTTCGAAAAAGGAATCCGCGTTTATAATCGCGGGATGGAACAACGTCGTCCGCAAACAGGTGCTCCCACATTGCCGGAAAATAAATATGATCATCGCTTCGTTTTGCAACCGGCGTCACCCTGAATGCCAACCCTTCCATGCGCAGGTAGTTGTTAAGGCCGATAAATGATTGCGGGCTGACGGAAACGGCAAAATAGATCGGACGGTTCCATGCATTCTCCCGCAAAATATCCTCCACGACGACGTCCTGCCAGGCACGTTTGTAAACATATTGCCCGCCCCCGATGTCTACCGGGTACCTGGCTTTCGATTTCCAGCGCATCGTGAAATCACGGTGGTACTGCGAGGGGTCCGGTTTTTCTCCCGTCGCACTCGCGTTTTCAGCAACGAACCGTTCCATGACCGCCCCCGGGACAGGCAGGGAAAGCTCCCTCTCTTCTTTCGGCCATGTGGTTTGCATGAAATCTTCGGCCGTGGAAGGGGCGGAATAGCGCCTGATCTCTTCATCGGAAAAACTTATTGAAACCGGGGCAGTCCCGTGGGGTGATTCGTTTTTCAACTGCAAAGTGTACCAATCCGTATTCAGGAGGCTGAGACATACGATGCGCACATCCTGGCGTATCCCTTCCACCTCTTGTAAGTACCAAAGGGGAAACGTGTCATTATCCCCGTTCGTAAAAAGAATCGCGTTTGGTTCGCAGCTTTGCAGCGTGTTATAACTGATATCCCACGGGATGTAATCGTGGCTCCGGTCGTGATCAAACCAGTTCTCACGGGCCATGTTTACCGGCGCAGCCACCACCAGTACCGCCAGAGTTAAGCCGAGAAGTGGAACGGAGCTAATCCGCCGTTCGAGAAACTCCAGAATGGCCGCCGTTCCGAAACCGGCCCAGACGGCAAACACAAAAAACGCTCCGACAAAGAAGTAATCACGTTCCCGTGCCTGCTGCTCCGCCATGTTGAAATAGATGACAAGCGCAACTCCAAGGACAAGAAAAAGGACCAGGAGCGACGCGGCCATTTTCCAGTCTTTTCGGAAATGATAGAATAAACCGATCAACCCCAGGAGAAAGGGGATACCGTAATACACGTTGGGAAACGCGGCACGAGCCAGGGTCCAGGATCCATCCTCCGGTCCATCGTTGATTTCTCCCGCAAAATACGACGGCGCATCCTGTATGTCGCCCGCCCTGCCGATATATTGCCAGTACAGGTACCGAAGGAACATGTGGTTCAACTGGTACGAAACGAAATAATCCCAGTCGCTTTTGTACTTGCGGTAGTTCTCGATTTTATCCGGCTCATTGCTCCATCGCCGATCCGTGAACGATGGCATCTCGCCGTACTGCTCGCGGTTCAGGTACATGACAAGTCGCTCCAGGGTATCGGGATTATTTTCATTGATAGGCGGATGCTCCATCGCCCGAATCAAAACAAGGGTGTACGTCGAGTAACCGATGAGGATCAGAAACGCGGCAAGGATCGCAGTATTAAGAGGCCCGTGCTTGATCTTGTGCGAATACCACAAGCCTATAATCATGACCAAGACGATCAGCACGGGAATGAATTGAACCAGGGTCGAGGACTCCGATGCTTCCGTCAGTTTACCATCGAGCAGGGACGGTAGCCAAGTGATGATTCCCGTGTAGATGATAAAAAAGAAGCCCAGCGCTCCCAGACCGAATGCAACGAAGCTGACAAACCTGAATTTGAACAACCTGAAATAAATAATGAGTACGATACCGAAATACACGAGAAGACTGAGCTGGTGCACACCAATACTGAGGCCGATGACAAAGGCGATAAGCAACAGGTATCGTTGACTATACGGTTCCTCGGCGACCTCGTGCCAACGAAGAACAAGCCATAATGTCAACGCAATGAAAAACATTGCGCTCGCATAGACTTCCGCCTCAACCGCGTTAAACCAGAACGTATCGCTCCACGCAAACATGAGTGCCCCGGCAAGCGATGCCCCGAGCACGACAATGGCGTCCGCCGGCTTACGCACTTCACCACGCCACATGGTAATAAGCCGTACACTTATCAAGTACGTCAACATAATCGTTAAGGCAGCCGCGAGGCATGACAACAGGTTCATCCTCTGCCCGATATTCTCGACCAACGGGATGAGCGTGAACACCTTTCCGTATAACTGGAAGAACGGCGCTCCCGGCGGATGAGGAACACCCAACGTGTAGGTCGTTGCGATGAATTCTCCACAGTCCCAGAACGAAAGCGATGGGTACGTAGTGGCTACGTACGTGCCAAGCGCAAGAAAAAATACCAGCGCGGCAACGCTCCTGTTGAGCACCTTGTAATTCATAGAGCCCGTCACTTTTCTTATCTCCCGAACCGATTCATTCCTTGACCCGGGCCTTTTTCTTACGGTATAAAATCCCGACAGGCACTACCACGCAATAGCCGATAATCAGGACCAACGGGGAAATAACCATCGAAATCGCGTCATCGAGGCCACCCATCGCCATGAGGATGTATCCCAGGACGATAATCGCCACTCCCACGAGAATCAAAATGTAATTCTCGCGCCCGGGCAACTCAATGACATGCGTATGGATTTTTCTGCGCTTTGCAGTTTTTCTTCTCTGCTTTTGCTTAGCCATGTTTTGTGCCTCCAATCCATCATAAAAAAAGCTCCACGATGGGGGGGTCGTGGAGCTTGACCTGTTTGTACAACAATGGCCAGGGGAGGAGCCATTGCTGAAGGTCAAGCATTAATATAAAGTTTAATTCGGAAATGTCAAGGAATTATTCGTAGGCAACGAATTCTCCGATGAATGTGACCCTTCTTCGTCTGACGAAAGAATTCCATCATGTAAAATGTATGATGAATCCGCGCGCTTTCCAAGCTCAGGATTGTGTGTTACGATCACAAATGTCTGCTTCCATTCCCGCGCCAAGCCGAATATCAATTCATGTAATTCCTCTCCGTGTTCTTCGTCAAGGTTTCCGGATGGCTCATCGGCGAGAACCAGCTTTGGAGCGTTCATCAACGCTCGCGCCACCGCAACTCGCTGCTGTTCCCCGCCAGATAATTCCGATGGCCGGTGATGAGCCCTTTGTGTCAACTGAACGGCTTCCAGCAAATCGAGGGCACGCTCTCGCGCCTGTGCAAACGTCCGCCCCTGGATGAGAGCGGGCATCGCAACATTCTCGAGAGCCGTAAACTCCGGCAATAGGTGATGAAACTGGAACACGAAACCAATATGCTGGTTACGGAATTTCGATTGCTCCACATCGTTCATCGTAAACAGGTCCTGGCCGTCGATAGCAACCGTCCCCGCCCGAGGAACGTCGAGTGCGCCGAGTATGTGCAGTAACGTGCTTTTCCCCGCACCCGAAGCACCCATGATCACAACGACTTCGCCTTTCTCAACCGTCAAATTCACGTCGCGCAACACTTCTAGCTCGGTGTCTCCGGACTTGAATACTTTTCGAATATGTGAGGCTGTTAAAATTTCGTTGCTCATAAAACCAGTCTTGTGAATATAGCTTCCTCCTCGCGTCTTCACAAGGAAGTTATCATACCCTCATATCGGCACATTCACTCCCAGCGAATGGCTTCAATTGGGACGAGTCGACCCGCACGCCGGGCAGGGTACACCGAGGCCATCATGCTTACAAGGAAAGCGCATACCATTATGATGACGACATCAATTGCATGAAGGCTCACGGGGAGCGCTCTGATGATGAACGCGGAACTGAGACGGAACACTTCAAATTCCACTTGTATCCACACCAACAACAAGCCGAGAACCGCCCCGGCAATGGCGCCAATACCTCCAATATAGACACCTTCAAGCCAGAAGATCCTCTGGATACCGGTCGTATTTGCTCCCATGGCTCGCAGAACTCCGATGTCTCTCTTCTTTTCAATGACCATCATAGTCAAGGACGCAAGAATGTTGAAACCGGAAACCGCGATAAGCAAAGACAAAATCACGAACGCAGCCCAGCGCTCAATCTTCATCATGGAATACAGGTCGCGATGAAGGTCGTACCAGGTGACGACAGTCCATCCGTCGTCCAAGCGTTGTTGTATGGCGGCTTTGACTTCGTCGCTCTGCTCGTCGTCGTACAGACGCATTTCCAGGGCCGTTGCCTTTCCCGGGATACGGAAGAGGGACTGGGCCTGGTCAAACGGAATAAACGAAAACGAGCCGTCATACATCTTGTTATCGCTCTGGAAAATACCCGATACGCGACATTGAAGCACGGTAGGAAAAACGAATTGTGTAAGGATGTTTTGCATCCCCGCCGGGCTTACCAGAGTAATCGTGTCCCCTACCAGTGCGTGTAACTTATCGGCAAGCATGATCCCCAAACCTATTTCGGCTTTTCCATCGACAGGCGCAACACCAAGAACGTATTTCCGCAGAATGTTCGAAACGCGCGGAAGGTCTTCTCCTTTAACTCCCTTCACCGTGATGAAGGCATTGTAGGGACCTCGAATAGCCATGGCTTTCTTTTGAATGACAGGAGCCACGCTGCGAACCTCGGGCATGCTCTTGAATCGTTTCGTCAAAGCGGATATTTCCGATTCGGAAATTCCTTCCGGGTTCTCCACCCGCACGTGAGGATCGAAATCCTGGAGGATGGAGGTGACGAGCTCGCCAAAACCGTTGAAGACGGACAACACGACAATTAGCGCAGCCACGCCGAACGTTATACCCAACGTTGCCAGAAGGGAAATCACGCGAATGAAACTGAACCGTTTCCGCCCGAAAAGATACCGTCGAGCTACCTGGAATTCGAAAACCATCAGAAGAACCTCAGGGCCGTGACGGGATCAAGGCGTGACGCGAGTAACGCCGGAATATAGGAAGCGACAAAACTCAACGTAGTGGCCCCGGCGATGACCAGGGCGAATACCTCGGCCCGCATGTAGATCGGCACGGTCACCATGTAGTACACCCCTTCGGGCAGCGAAAAGAACTGGTACTCCTGCTGGGCGTAACACAAAACGAACGCCAGAATCGCACCTATTATTGCTCCCGTAATGCCGATGAGCCCACCCTGGACGAGAAATATCCTCCGGATGGAAGCACGGGATACACCCAGGGACCGCAGCACCCCAACGGCATGCGTGCGCTCGGTCACAAACATCAACAGGGTTGCGATGACGTTGAACGCGGAGATGAAAATCAACGTGCCAATGACAATAGGAATGAGCTCGCGCTGAAGATCGATCCATACAAACAGGTTACGATAGATGGAAAAAACTGATCGCGGGTCGAACGGGTACCCGATTTTCAGTTGCAGGGCGTTCGCAATTTCATCCGCCCGTGCCGGGTCGATACAACGGACGTCGTATCCGTTTATCCGTCCGGGTGCTGAAAACAGCTTCTGGGCTGTTCCCAAATCCGTGAGCACAAATTGGTCATCAATATATTCCGCCATGCCGGTTTCGTAGAGCCCCCGCACAACAAATTGCACTTTGGGCGTGGTCGCGAATTGCTGCAGCTCACCAACGGAAAACAGCACGACCTTGTCACCAACCCGTAACGACAAGCGCGATGCAAGTCTTTTCCCCATGATGAGCGACGGCTTTCCGTTTTGCTTCTCCAAGCTGTACTCACCGCTGACCATCCTCGCCTTGATAAGCGACAAGTCGGTTTTTTGGGGTAATCCTTTTACCACCACCCCGTCGATATCATCACGAGTCACGATGATTGCTTCTTTTTCAAGAAAGGGGTAAACGCCGGACACACCGGGAACACCTTCGATCGTTTTGATCCTGGAAGCCTCATCGGGAACCGTGCTGCCGCGAAATGTACCGACGCGGACATGCGAGGAAAAACCGAACAGGTTCTGACGAATTTCCCTTTCGAAGCCGTCGATAATGGTGAACGTGATAATCAACGCGGCCGTCCCCAGCACAACCGAGAGGATGGCCACGAGGGTCATGAAAGACAGAAATCCGCTGAGGTTCCTCGCCCTGAGATACCGGGAAGCAATGTGGAGTTCAAAGGACAATACTTGAGAGTGCTTTCTGTGCCGGAATACTATGACGTAGGTACGGAATGGATCTTTCCGCCGGGTGCGTTGCCAAACTGCAAGAGATATTCGTGGATGAATTCATCCAGCTGTCCATCCATAACCGCCTGCACATTGCTCGTTTCAACACCGGTTCGATGATCTTTCACCATGTTGTATGGATGAAAAACATACGATCGTATCTGACTGCCCCACTCAATTCTTTTCTTTGTTCCCTCGATAACGCTTAACCGCTCTTCCTCCTTCTGTCGTTCGAGTTGGTACAAGCGGGATTTCAACAGCCGCAAGGCATTCTGCTTGTTTTGAAGCTGCGAGCGCTCATTCTGGCATGATACCACGACCCCGGTGGGAACGTGGGTGATGCGAACCGCCGTTTCCACTTTATTGACGTTCTGTCCCCCTTTACCGCCGCTCCTGAATGTATCGATTTTGAGATCGACGGGATTGATTTCTATCTCGATGGTGTCATCCACCTCGGGATACACGAAAACGGAAGCGAACGACGTATGCCGCCGTTTGTTGGCATCGAAAGGCGAAATACGCACGAGGCGGTGCACACCGATTTCCGCTTTCAGGTAGCCATAGGCGTATGGTCCTTCCACGCGAATCGTCGCGCTCTTGATGCCCGCTCCTTCACCTTCCAACTCGTCGAGAAGTTGAACCTTGAAGCCATGATCCTCGCAGTACCGAAGGTACATTCGCAGAAGCATATCGGCCCAGTCCTGGGCTTCCGTACCCCCTGCGCCTGAATTGATCGATAATATCGCATTCCTTCGATCATCCGGTCCGCTGAGCATGTTCTTGAACTCAATAATCCCCAGCTCTTTTTCAATACTGGCGAGATTGGCCGCAATTTCGCTTCGCAGTGATTCGTCTCCCTCCTCTTCTGCCAACTGGTTGAGCACCTCGACATCATCCGCGATTTGCTTGAGTTTCCGCCATGCCTCAATCCACTCTTTCCTCTCCGCAATTTCCTGCATGACCTTTTTCGCTTCCAGGGAATTTTCCCAAAAAGCGGGATCCTCGCTCTTCCGCTGGAGCTCTTCTATTTCCTTTTCCTTGGTATCGAGGTCAAAGATACCCCCGGAGGTCGGCGATGCGTTTCTGGTATTCTTTTATCCGTTCTTTAAACTGGTCAAACATGGGCAAACATCCTGTAAATCGTTAAGCAATGCATCGATGGATGCGTTCAGACGGCGAAAGGTGCGTAAGGCTTGAGGCGCTTTCTCGGAACGGGAACCAGCGCCGTAAATTGAACAATTGGAACCGGTTGAGCAATTGAAAACACAAGAACCGGGGCCGCGTTCAGGGCGACCGCCAGCAGCATTATGCTCAGTATCCGCCGAACAAGGAGGAAGAACTCGTGTTCCGTATTATCTCTCGTCATCATCGTTCGAATGAAACCGTTCATATGCCTCGATAATATTACGCACCAGCTTGTGCCGAACAACATCCGCCTTGGTAAAATACAAAAACGCGACGCCATCTACACCTTTGAGAATTTCCTGGATTTCGACCAAGCCCGAAACCGCGTCCGAGGGGAGATCGATCTGTGTGATATCGCCGGTAATAATAGCCTTGGAACTCGCTCCCAGGCGGGTGAGGCACATCTTCATCTGCATGGAGGACGCGTTCTGTGCCTCATCGAGGATGATAAAGGCGTTGTTCAGCGTCCGTCCCCTCATGTAGGCCAGGGGTACAATTTCAATAATTCGCCGTTCGAGGTACGCGCGAAGCTTATCCGGAGGCAGCATGTCTTCCAGCGCGTCGTACAACGGTCGCAAGTACGGATCGACTTTCTCCTGCAAGTCGCCGGGGAGATAGCCGAGACGTTCCCCCGCTTCCACCGCAGGCCGGGCCAAGACGATCTTTCCCACCTCGTGGTTTCGAAGAGCGGCGAGAGCCAGGGCGACAGCCATGTAGGTCTTGCCGGTGCCCGCCGGACCAATCGCGAAAACGATATCGTGTGTCCGTGCGGCCTTGAGAAATGCCAATTGACCGGGTGTCCTCGCCTTGATATACCCGCCCTTCGTATAGAGGACAATCGAATCGACCTCCTCCGGCGGCATTTCCATATCCTTGCCGGAAGCAATAAGATCGACAACCGTCTGCACATCTTTTTCCGACAAGGAGCCGGTTTTCTGCGCGATGTATTTCATCTCTTTCAAGATGCGCTCGATGGTGTCAACATCTTCTTTCTTGCCACGAACAATTATCGTGTCACCTCTGCCGACAATGGTGACATCAAAACGCTGTTCGAGATACAGAAGATGCGAATCGCCGAATCCAAACAACACCCGGGGATCCGCGCCATTTGTCTTTAATCTTTTTTCAATCACATCCATGATAACAAAGACAAAACGCCCTCACCTTCGCGGCAAGGGCGTAAGACATAACAATGATTCTGTTTTCAAAAACGGGAGAGTTATTTGTTAATATTCTCACCGGTGGACTTTGTTTCGCCCGTCTGCTCCATCGCGGCCCGTTCCCGCTTCTGGCGATAGTACTTGCGGGCAGCGCTTTCTTCTTCATACGTCATCGGTCCGGGAGCGGGAATGCGAAGCACCTGTCCTTCATATATCAAGTCGGGATTCCGTATCTGATCGCGGTTCTTCTGCCATATCTTCGGCCACTTGAACGCATCGCCATAAATGTCCGGTTTCTTGGCGATATTCCAGAGGCAGTCGCGGTCCCGTGCCCACGTGCCCACGATGTAGGTTTTCTCCGCCCGGGAAAGAGTTTCGCGCAATGCCTTGATGTTCTCTCCCACCTTCTGCACCCGGTCGTAGAACGCGGGGAGGAGGCTTATTTTATTTGCCGCCATTTCGTTGTATTCACGCTCGGCATCATCCACTTCACTTTTGCGTGCCAGCAAATCGGTAGGCGAAAGGCGAAGCAAGTCCGCAATCTTGTTTTCCAGTTTCTTCAACCGTGCTTCGTAGGCATCGACGTCCGCGCGGGTAGCCCCGACCAGCGCGTATAAGTCATCGACGCACTTATCGTAATCCGCCCTTTTCTGCTTTAACGCATCGTTCTTATCCGTGATTTGCGCATCGAGGGAAGAAGCCTGACGCTTAAGCTCCTGCACGCGCTTCTCTAACTGCTGAATCTTCTGGGCAGCTTGCTCTTCAGTCATTTCCTCCTGAGCCTGCAAGGGAAACGCTGCAACCACCACCAGTAGCGCTACGACGAAAGGAAAATATACTTTGAATTTCATTGTCATCTCCTTGGGAAATGTCATTGGGTTAAGAAAAAATCCAGATGAAATCTCGGGCGAAAAATTACTCACCCTGCCAGTTTGCCAAACGCTGACGAACCAAGTCTTTGTCCTTGGCGCACTGAGTCAACTTGGCGTCCATGGCCGAAATCTGCCGATCAAGTTGACCGATCTGATTCTGCTTGGTCTGGATCGCGCTTTCCAATGACGAAATTTCCCTCTTAAGCTCGCTGATTCGCTGAAGCTGTTCGGGTGTGGCACTGGAAGAGCACCCGCTGATGATTGCTCCACTCGACAGTACGAGGCTCATTACCAATAGAGCCATGGTAACGCGGAGTTTTTGCATAGAGAAGCCTCCTATAGGGATTGTTTCTTTAAAGTGAAATATGAGAAAATTATTCTAACTACCATGAACTTAAGTAAGTATAACGAGAAATCGGTAGATAGTCAAGATGGATACCGTAATTAGACACCAATTTTCTTCTTTTACGCGGCCCGTGTCTCCTGTTCTTTTCGATACCGCATCAAGATTTCTTCAACTTCGTCGTACGTTTCCGGTTCCATTAACCTCATGCGCAGATACTTGATGTTGTGTACATCACGGAAAAAACCGGAATAGTGCTTGCGCATCTCCAGGACTGCTCGACGCTCCCCCTTGTAGTGCACGGCCAGGCGCAATAGTTCCAGGCAGACCCGAATACGCTCGCTCAGGTCGGGTTTCGTTTCAATCTCCCCTGTTTCCATGAACTCTTTCGCTTGCCGGAAAATCCAGGGATTTGTTATCGCTCCCCGCGCAATCATGACGGCATCACAACCCGTCTGGTCAAACGCGCGTCTGACGTCTTCGGCTGTCATCACGCCCCCGTTAAGAACAACGGGTATGGAAACAGCGGACTTGATCTTTGGTATCCATGACCAATCCGGTGTTCCACTATGTCCTTGGGCCCGTGTTCGACAGTGCACGGTTAGAGCTTGCACGCCGACATCCTCCAGCATCTTCGCCAGCTCAACGATCCGGATGGAATCCTGGTCCCAGCCCAGCCGAGTCTTTACCGTTACCGGGAGGTCCACCGCTTTTACGATCGCCCCGGCCATTTTGACCATGTAGGGCAGGTCCCGCAACAAGCCGGCGCCGGCGCCACGTTTCGCAACTTTCTTCACCCAGCAACCCGCATTAATGTCGATCAGCTCTGGTTCCCTTGCCGCCGCCATTTTCGCTGCCGGAATCATGGTCTCGATATCGCCTCCATAAATCTGGATACCGATCGGATGCTCTTTTGGATGGAGCGTCATTTTCACGTGCGTTTTCGTCGGCTTCTTGCTGCGAACGAGCCCGTCGGCATTGACGAATTCCGTGAAAACGAGATCCGCCCCAAATTTCTTGCACAGGAGACGAAACGAAATATCGGTCACGTCTTCCATCGGCGCGAGGAAAAGGCCTTTATCGATATTCAATCTTTCGTACACATTCATCGCTCACACTGCCGAAATTCCCCCTGCAACATAACGCTTTTTTCTTTTTCATTCACTTGCCGTACGCGATTTCACGGTAGATATCAAGTGTCTGTTCCGCGGCCCGTTTCCATGAATACGACGAAGCGTGATCTTTCCCGGATTCAACAAAGGATGTTCTCTGCGTTTCATCGGTCAGAAGCGCTTGAAATGCTTTGCTGAATTCCTCGGGGTTTTCCGGATCGATGTAGTGGACATGCCGCCCTAGAATTTCCGGCAGGCATGTACGATTCGAGGACAAAACGGGAGTTCCACATGCCAGGGCGGCGAGTGGAGGAAGCCCGAAACCTTCATACAACGATGGGTGAACGTACAGGTCGGCGTGCTGTAACAACCAGCTTAACTCGGAATGGCTTACGTAACCAGTAAAGACAACGTCGGATCGGCCCCCGGCCTCCTGTGCGGCTTGAACATGATCCGTGTAGCGAGCGTCAAACTGCCCGGTAATCACGAGTTGGTGTGGAAAAGGAACCTCCTTCCTTGCCCGTAAAAAAGCTTCGACAAGCAGGGAAAACCCTTTGTATGGATCGCTCCTTCCGACGGTGAGAACGAACGGCCTATCGCCGTTGCACGCTTCCAGCGCCTTCGGTTTGACCGGAGCAGCCAGGGGAATCGGAGCTGCGTAAACCACGCGCACTTTTCGCTCTTCGACTCCAATCACACGCAGCAAGTCGTTTTTAGACCATTGTGAAATGGTGATGATACATTCGGACTTTCTTGTCACCCGGCGGATGTACCACTTGTACATCCATAACAAGCGGGATTTTTTGGAGCGAGGCAGCAAGTGTGGCACGACCAACGGAATAAGATCGTATATAGTTGCAACCAACTTGCATGGAAGCCGAAACGTCGGCGCGAAAAACTCAGGGCAGTGATAAACGTCCGCATCAACGGCGCGCAACGCCCGGGGCAGTCCCAAGAAATACGACATGTGAAACATGGCGCGTTCGGGGATCTCGTCGAATACCGCCAGGCAATCTTCCCGGGTCTTTACTTCCCGGATACGCTTCCCTGAATACAGGTACAACTGCTCCGCCGGACCGATCCGTTCAACTAACATAAGCAGGAGTTCGCGCGAGTATGTCCCGATTCCCGATGAAAACTTCGTTATCGGGCGGGCATCAAAAACAATGTTCATTCTTCCCCTGAAAACCCTTTCGTAATGATGTCCGCGATTCGTTCGCTAGCCCTGCCATCGCCGTAAGGATTTTCGGCGCCCGTCATCCGTGCGTACGCATCCCTGTCATCCAGCAGATTCCGCACCGTAGAAACGATTACTTCCCGGTCCGTACCCACAAGTTTTGCCACACCTGCCTCGACTCCTTCCGGTCGTTCGGTAACTTCCCGCATGACCAGTACGGGTTTCTTCAGCGATGGCGCCTCTTCCTGGATGCCCCCGGAATCGGTGAGGAGCAGAACGCTCCGAGACATGAAATCGATCAACTGTTCATAGCGGACCGGTTCGATGAGATGGATCCGCGCATGACCCCGGAGGATATCTTCGACGGTCGCGCGCACGTTCGGATTAGGATGAACAGGGTACACAATTTCCACGTCGTCCGCTTCATCCACGATATCCCTCATGGCGCGACACATTTCTGCAAACGGCGCGCCGAAACTTTCACGCCGGTGTGCAGTTACGGTGATTAAACGCGTTTCATCGCGAAAGACTCTATCGACAAACTCCTCGGCCAATCCCGCTTCTTTCCACAAGGCGCGACGCCGCTCCTGTGGCCACTGGTTCAATAACGACAGTCCAAGTTGCAAAGCATCAACGACGGTATTGCCCGTGACGAAGATCTGACGCGATGGAATGCCTTCCGCTTTCAGGTTAGCCGCCGCCCTTGTTGTAGGGGCAAAATGAAAGTCGGCAAGCACGGAGGCCAGCCGCCGGTTGATTTCTTCCGGGAACGGGCTGTACCGCACGTGGGACCGCAAGCCTGCCTCCACGTGACCGACCTTTACCTTCTGATAAAAAGCTGCGAGGGCCGCCGCGAACACCGTGGTCGTGTCGCCCTGCACCAGGATGATATCCGGCTTGAAATCGTGGAGGACGTTTCGCATGCGAAGAAGCACTTCGCTGGTAACGTGCTCGAGCGTCTGGTTTTCAATCATCACATCGAGATCGACGTCTTCCGTGACGGTAAAGAATTCCGTCACCTGCCGAAGAAGTTCCTTGTGCTGAGATGTAAAGCAGACGGAAACACGGAACCGGTCGGGCAGCCGTTGAAATTGGTGGATGACCGGAGCCAGCTTGATGGCTTCGGGGCGAGTCCCAAAAACGAAAAGAGCATGTATCATGGATGTGCAGTCGATGTCAGAAAAGTGTCTGGGGCGCCGCGGGATTATCGACGCCGAAAATCAGTTTGATCTCCCGCCTGATGCGCTCGATATCGTCCTCGTACGCTTCACGATCCTTCTCCTTGCAACGGCCCAACTGGTATCGGCGGAAAGCCAGGTCCGTGGCCAGGCGAATGTAGTCCTTTTTCTTTTCCGCGACAGGCATCCATCCCTGCAATCTTCGCTTGCTCGAGTAAGGAAGGTAGCTTAAATGTTCGGCGGGGATGATTCCCAATTTGACTTCCTCTCCAAGTTCCCGTCGAATGAGCTTGCTCTCGTAACTAAGGGCGACCTGCAAGATGGCGAAAATGATGACTACACTGATCAGGATAAACAACAGACCCAGTCCCTGGGCGGCGGGATCATTGATGCTGACAGAGTAATTCCAGGTGAAATGCATCAACATGGCAATAGCCAGCCCGATCATACGAAAAACAACACGCTTGAACATGCCGCTGAACTTGGTGGCACCCACGAAAGCTCCAAAGATACCGGTCGCCATGGCATGCATGACCGCCGAAAACAACGTGCGCACGATAACCAGGAACACCCAGTCGCCTACCGTTTGCGCGGAAAGGAAGTACAGGAAATTTTCCGTCATGCCGAAACCAAGGCCGATGGCCATTCCGTACACGATGCCGTCGGTAATGTTGTCAAACCGGCGCATGCGAACCGTGGCGAAAAGAAGTATCCCCTTGGTGATTTCTTCCACTACGGGCGCGACGAAGATCGCATCACCGAAATCATTGGTTCCCACGAGTGCCGAAAGGATGATGCTGCCGATGATGCCAAAAAATACGGCGCCCAGCGCTCCCCACAAGAAATGCAACAACAACAAGCCGATGGGTTCACGGTCGTACCGGTCCATCAACCAAACCATCCACAGGTAAAAGACCATGGGGACAACGGCAAATATCAGGGAGAATACTGCGAGCATACTGTTACCTTATGCGGGTCAGGGGATGGATTCACTATCGTGCCCGGTATCGACGATATTACCGGTGGTCACTCCATGCGTAGGTTCGATCTTCATCTTTTCGACCTTGCGTTCGTCGGCTTCGAGAATGGTGATAGCATAGTCTCCCACGCGGTACGTTTCATTGCGTTGAGGGATCTTTCCGGAAATATACGAAATGAATCCTCCCATCGTCTCGTAAGCGTCATCTTCAGGAATTTCCATGCCTGTTGCCTCGTTAAATTCGGTGACGTTCATCGCCCCCCGGACGATGAATCGCCCCTCTCCGATCGATTGCAGCAAAGTCGGCTCTTCGTCGTACTCGTCGAGTATATCTCCCACTATTTCTTCGAGGATATCCTCCATGGTGATGATCCCTTCCGTTCCACCGAATTCATCGACTACGATGGCAAGGTGGACTTTCTTGCGCTGAAATTCGCGGAGCAACTCCGCAATTGATTTCGACTCGGGGACGAAATAGGCAGGACGAAGAATGTCGTGAAGTATAATCAAATTCTTGTGCAGGATCAGGTTGATGACATCTTTGGAATAGATGATTCCCTTGATGTTGTCGATTGCGCCTTCGTAAACCGGCAATCGTGTATATCGGCTTTCCGTGACAACCTTGAGCACGTCGTCGGGAGGCATGGAAAGATCTATTGCCACGATTTCCGTCCGCGGGATCATGACTTCGTGAGCGACCTTGTCGGTAAAGTTCAGCACGCTTTCAATAAGCTTATGTTCTGTGGCGTCTATAACACCGGATTTACTGCTTTCCTCGAGCATGTCGCGGATTTCCTCTTCGGAGAGCTCGGGTTCCGCGAACGTGCTCTTGCCTTTGAAGGGAAACAGGATCACATCCGCCAGCAACAACAGGAGCTTCTGGGGACCCCGCGTAAGGACGAACAGCAGCCTCATCATCGGGGCAAGCCGCAGCGCCAGCGCCCTGGCATACCGGGTTCCGAACGCCCTCGGCAAAAGGACGTTGGCGAGAACGATAATCCCGGAGATCATGGTGATCAGGATGGCTAACCCGCCCCACCAGAATGCAAGGGTGAAATCCGGCAGGAGGCGACTCACCTCTGCTGTCGCATATCGTAAAAACATCAGGACGCCAATGACCGCTCCCACGGCATTCAGGAAGCGGGTGGCAATCTGCACGGTCGCGGTGAAAGAATCCTCGTTTTCCCGGAGACCGAGAGCCAACGCGGCGGAACGATCCCCCTCCTCGTCGGCCAACTTTTCCAACAGGCTTCGGGGGATGCTCAGAACCGCGAATTCACCGGTGGAAATTATACCGGAAAAAAGGAAGGTGAAAAAAAACAGGATAAAATCCAGGATGAGCGATCCCGTCATGCGCGGGGTTGCTCCTCTTCGTGGAACAGCAACAAGGATGTAATGCTGGTACTAGGAGGTTCCATTGATTGCTAATGGAATGTGCACTGCTCTCCGTGAACTCACACGATGTCTACCATCACCGAAATACCCGCGTATTGACGCACCAGGATATTTCCCGGCAGGTTGATCCATTTGCAAACCGATGGAATTGACCACAAGAAACCGCGACTCAGGAACCCTGGCGCAATTTGTTTATGTGCCTTGCCAGCTTGGACTTCTTGTTTGCCGCGGTGTTCTTCTTGACAACCCCCTTAATCACCAAGCGATCTAGCAAGGAGACCGTGCTGCGATACAGTTTTTCCGCTTTTTCAGGGTCTTCGGTTGATCTGACTTTTTTCAACATCGAGCGCATTCGCGTCTTGTAAGAGCGATTGTACGCTCTGCGCCGCTCGGAAATTCGCATGCGGCGTTTGGCTGAAGCGTGTTGTGGCATAAATTATCCTTTATGATATCGAATGTTTAATGTATTTTTCTTCGCCTGTAAAAAAGTACAGATACAATTATACTTATTTATAAAAAAGAAATCAACAGTTTACGGCATTTTTGGAACGAAGCATGAACCGATATTTTACCCGCCTCTTCTTCCTTTGCGCCTCCGTTCTCCTGCTGGCTGCTTCCTCCTGCTCGCAAAAGGAAGGCAACCCCTGGGTCGGTCGGGCCCTTACCGTCGCCCATGCCATGTTCGATGACGACTCCACCGGCTAT
>JAJRXL010000185.1 GCA_024276335.1 Bacteroidota bacterium | reverse complement strand
TATCAAAAAAACAGCCCCATGTTCATTCACGGGGCTGTCGTCTACAGGGAACACATTGACAAGCGTATCAAACTACTCGCCGAGAAACATGCTGATCATGGCGTCGAATGTTCCGGGAGCGATTGTCATTCCCGGCTGATAGCCCTTGCCAATCTTACCGGAAGGTATGGGAATGCCCGGTAAATCGATGACATCGACGAAGGGAATATTCGCATTGAAAGCCTCGTTCATTTTCTTTATGAACATATTGGCAACGATGCCATAACCTCGGCTCGAAGGATGAACGCCATCGAGACTGAACAGCCCGCCCGTAATGAAATCGGTCGTGAATTCCTGGCCTGCGACGTTATATCCTTCAGCCTTGATTCTCGCGAATTCCGCGTTGATATCTACGAGAGGAATATTCTTGGCTTGCGCGAAATTCCGGATGATCTCGTTGAAATCTTGTACCGCCTTGCTGGCTATGGCTACTTCTCCCGCGTCGAGAACGTATTTCGAATCCAATGGAGTCAGCGGATGGAGTCCCATCGAACGATTGGGTCCCGTGCCGATAACCGCCTGTGCCGTGAGCAAAACGTAATCGCCCGGCTGGGCAACCGCTACCGTTCCGTCGTTCTTCTTGTAATAGATATCCAGAAGCTTGTTCGGGTCCGTGGGATTCGGGATCTTGATGGGCACGGTCGTAAAGAAAGGAACGTCGGTAACATTCGGAATATTCGCGACGACAATGTTTGCGTTGGGATTGAACGCCATCAAGGCAGTGAGCGATCCTTCGAACAATTGTTTGAAAATGAGCTTTTCCGTGGGCAGTGTTCGAGGTGTCGTTCCGCCCAGGCCCAGGTTCGTACCCTTCGTGCCGCCGGAAGTAGCATACCCGAGAACGTCGTTATTACCGAGCCAAAATGTCATGAACGTTGGGCCGAGTTTCGTAGCCTGTTCGATCATGGATTTCCCGAAGGCGGCTTGGTTGCGCATAACCACCATGTAGAACGGGTTGCCACGGGTCGCTGAACGCGCCTGAATGCTGCTCGTATCCAGGGCATCGAAGAGTATGGCTCCAGGTATTCCAAGATTATTGAACGGGCGTGGATGGGTGGAATTGCTCGGGTTGGTAGCCGCCATGCCGGTTTCCAGAGCGGGCGGGTTCAGGCTCGTGATGGTGATGGGCGTGCCAATGCCCGGATCGGGAATAATCGGTTGCACGAAGTTGTCGCTTGGGATGCCGAGCTGTTGTGCGATGAGGTTCGGGAAGCTGTATCGCTGATTGCTTTCCTTTAAAACACCGGATTGGAAGCCGGCTGTGAGGCTGTTCCCGATGGATACGAACATCGTGTTGTTGATACTGCCGTTGCTTGGAGGGGCGCCGACATCGGACGATATCTCGCAGCCCCCGAGAACAACAACAGAAACCAGTATTCCGGTCAGGATGTATCGAAAGTGTTTCATGTTGATCTCCAATTTCTGGTCCATGGGTTATCGAATGACGTAGCCGATGTTGAGCGCAAACAAGTGCGCGGTGCCGTTATAGGTGCCGTCAAAGTACACGCCTCCGGGGAAACTGGTGGCGTTTGTTGTGCGCTCCTGGAACTGCTCGAACAAGTATGCAACGTCGATTGTCAGGTTCGGAGTGATATTAAATCCCACACCGAAGTTATAACCGTGTCGGTCTGCATCGGGGAGCAACGGCTCGAGATGCGCGTCCGGAACCGGGTTCTTATCAAAAAGATATCCTGCGCGCAACGTCAATCCCATCACGGGGAGCTTGTATTCCAAGCCAAAACGCAAGATGTAGCTGTCTTGATAATCTTTCGGGGAACTGACGTCTTCCTGCTTGACAACACCGTTCGGATCGCTTTCGGCATCCGTCACAAAGTCGATGACGAGTTTGTCATACGATGACCATTGAACCCCCTGGTAATCGAACTCAACTTCAAGTCCTTCGATCGGGGATACGGCGATAGCGGCAAAATACGTAGCCGGCAAATCGATACTTGTTTTGACATCACCACCGGGAAACAAGGCATCAAGAGATGAGGGGCGATTGATGAAATTTGTCGTGCCCTCGAAATCCACCGGCACGCTGCTCCTGTAGGTGAAACCCAGCGATACCGTCTCGAGGGGCCGAAACATGATGCCCGCATTCCACCCGATCCCGGAGCCGTTTCCTTCCAGGTCAAGCTGCATGGCCGGATCGAAATTGTCAACTGCCCGGCGCATGGTGACGTTCCCAAGAACGTAATTGAATCCCACGCCCACGGCGATCATGTCGTTGATGGCATAGGAAACCGTCGGAGTAATGAAGAATGTTTCCAGCAGGATTTCCTGGGTAATGTTTCTTCCTATCCAGTCATCGGGCCACTTCGTCCCCAGGCCGTAAGGATTATAAACACCGATGGCAAGGCCCAGGCCCGTGAGGGTGCCTTCGGTGAACGTATGACCGGCATACACGTTTATGGGTGTGAAAATCTGGTCTTCCATCTTCCATTCCTGGTTGGTATTCAGGTTGGTGGGACCCCGAAATCGGAATGAGGGAGTAATAATGGTAGCTCCGCCCAGGAATCGCGTTCCCCGCTGGTATGACAATCCAGCCGGGTTAAAGAAAACCGCGGAGAGATCGTAGGCACGGGCTGCAAATGCACCCGCTTGTGCCATGGCACGAGCGCCGTGCTCGTTCAGTTGAAAACCGCCGGCGTAAAGCGCGCTCGACATTACCAGCAGTATTCCTACGTGGATGAATCCGTTACGCAGTCGCAAGGTACCTCCTATGAATAAGTGAACAACTGTTGTGTACAATTCATTCGAGCTCTATGAGAATGGCGTTTTTATCCACGGCTTCCCGTTCCCTTACGTGGACTGCTTTTACAGTGCCATCGGCAGGCGCCGTCAACTCGTTTTCCATCTTCATCGCTTCCAGGACGATTACTCCTTGCCCCGTCTGGACGACATCACCGGGTTTTACAAGCACTTTTGTAATTAATCCCGGCATGGGAGCTTTGACCTCTCCCGCCTGTTGATGAAGCGATCCTCCGAAACCAAACTGGTGGAGTAAAAGGCTGCGTTCATCTTTGACACTGATTTCGAGTGGAAAACCATTGACCAGCACGTGAACGTTTCCTCCCCTGGATACGGACAAAACGTCGATGTCGAAACTGCGGCCGTTGACCCGAAGCACCCGCCTCGTGGAGGATAAAGCTATCCATTCCACTTCTTTTTCCTTACCATCGATAGTAATTCGGCCGTTGGAGAAAAGCTGGATTTCAGATGTTCTATCTGCGCTTGATACAGCAAATTTTTTCATGCTGTTACCTGCATCGCCTTTTCCATCCCGAACGCATGGCGGAACGGCCTGCTTGACTGCCATTGTCTCCTGAAAACAGCAACCGGGATTGGTATTCGCTCGTCAGCAAAGCCGAAGCGAGAAACCCGGCTTCGTATTCTTCCGCCGAAGGAGTCGTCAATCGTTCCGTGCTGAAGTGGTCTTCTATGAAATGTGTGTCGAATTCGCCGGAGATAAAAGCGGGGTGCTCCATTACAAAGCGGCAAAAAGGAATGGTTGTTTCCACGCCGGCAATGCGAAAATCACGCAAGGCGTATCTCATCTTTTCGATTGCATCCTTCCGGTCTTTCCCCAGTACAATCAGTTTCCCGAACATGGGATCGTAATGGAGTGTTATTTCGTCGCCTTCCTCCACGCCGGTATCGAGTCGCACGAGCGTACCGACCGGCGGGCGAAAACGTTGCAATCGTCCAACGGAGGGCAAGAAGCTGTTCCGTACGTCTTCAGCGGACAACCGGCACTCGATGGCGTGACCGTGTCGCACGATCTGATCCTGGGACAGGTTCAGGTTCTTGCCTTCCGCAATGCGAATCTGTTCGCGCACCAGGTCGATCTGGTATACCAGTTCCGTGACCGGGTGCTCGACTTGAAGTCGCGTGTTCATTTCCAGGAAGTAGAACTTGCGCTCCCGGTCCACCAGGAACTCTACTGTGCCGGCATTGATGTAGCCGCAGGCTCGCGCGGCATTCCTGGCCGCTTCTCCCATGCGCCGACGCATTTCCTCGTCCACGATTGCCGAGGGCGATTCTTCGATAACCTTCTGGTGGCGGCGCTGGATCGAGCACTCGCGTTCTCCCAGGTGAATGACGTTGCCGTGAGTATCCGCCAGTATTTGAATCTCGATATGTCGTGGATGGTCAATGTATTTTTCAATGTACACACGTTCATCGCCGAAAGCGGACCGGGCCTCGTTTCGTGAAGCGGTCATCCCTGCCTCAAATTCCTCCCCTGTGTGGATCACCCGCATCCCTTTCCCCCCCCCACCGGCGGCGGCCTTGATCAAAACGGGAAAACCGATTTCTTCCGCGGTGGCCAGCCCTTCTTCCAGCGTCTCAATCGCGTGTTCCGTGCCGGGAATCGTAGGAACACCATGTGCAATCATCAGTTCGCGTGCCTTGGTTTTATCACCCATGTCCCGGATGGCTTGGGCAGGCGGGCCGATGAAAACCAATCCGGCTTGTTGCACGTCCTCGGCAAACTCAGGATTTTCGGAGAGAAACCCGTAACCCGGATGGATAGCATCACATGCTGTTTTCAAGGCCGTTTCAATAATTGTTTCGCGGCGAAGATAGCTCCGGGACGAAGGTGGCGGGCCGATGAAATATGCTTCGTCGGCCATACGGGTAAAGAGCGCGGCTTTGTCGGCTTCCGAGTACACCGCCACGGTCCTGATCCCCAATTCCCTGCATGTACGGATAACACGAACCGCGATCTCGCCCCGGTTCGCAATGAGGATGGATTGAATATTTGTGTTCACCTATTTTTCGAATTGAATTGAAGGATCCGGCTTACAGGCCGGATAATAATAGCTAAAAACGGGTTGAAAATCAATTTGGAGGGAACAGTGTCACGCGGTATGAATGTACCGGGTTTCTTCCCCTTGTCGTTTCGTTTTCGACCTTCGGGGAATACAAGAAAAACGGCGATACACCGGACAGGAGGAGTTTACATGGACACTAACTATACATGTATTGTCGTACGTGCATCGCCGTTTTCCTCAGCCTTCGATACAAGCAAGGCCCCCTTTTTCCCTTATACCCACCTGGATCATTCTCTGCCATATATTATTAAATACATGCGCTGGACCCGGCGCTGAAAAAAAAGAGGAAAAAATTTTCGGATTTCTGCGGGCAAAGTTACCGATAAAACATTCAGGAATCTTCCAGTTCCACTTCCGTAACTCCCGCCCCACCTCGTAGCCAGTCGGCCAGCTTGTAACTCTTGACGATTGGACACGTTTGAAGGTAATCGTGGATGCGACGTCGAAGAGCTCCCGTTCCTTTCCCGTGAAGGATGTCAACGTGGTGCAACCCTGCGCTGAGAGCGGCATAAAGAAACCGTTCCGTTTCCAATACGGCTTCGTCTCCATACAATCCGCGTACGTCGAGACGGTTCGATTCCACCTGCCCGGGCAGGGCGGTGGATATTCGCACGCGCGTCGCAGCTGTGGAGTCGGATTTTTTCACAAGGATCAAATCGGAAAGCTCAACAACCATTTTGATGGAACCAAATGCGACAACCGCCTTTCCACCTTCCATCGTTTCAAGTATCAACCCGGTCATTTCCCGGTTGTCCCTGAAGGCAACCGTGTCGTTGGGCGCGAGGGCACTCGTGTCCGGTAAAGCCGGTTTCGATTCCTCCTGCGGTTGCAGCGCTTTCTTGAG
>JAJRXL010000184.1 GCA_024276335.1 Bacteroidota bacterium | reverse complement strand
TACGGCGTACACTTTACCGACCGGTTCCACGGCACCGTAGTGGGCAGCAACGGGCAAATCCTCTACACCAGCGACGCGGGCGAAACGTGGATACGTCGAAAAAGCGGCACGCAACGGTACTTGTACGATGTCCATTTCACGGATGCAAAGAACGGTATCGCGGTTGGCGCCGGCGGTACGATCCTGCGCACGACAGACGGCGGCGAAACGTGGTTGCAAAAAAACAGCCGGACATCCAATACCCTGAAATCCGTGGATTTCCTTGGATCCCGTATCGGGGTGGCCGTGGGAGAGTGGGGATCGATCGTTCGCACTTCGGATGGCGGCGAAACGTGGAGCGCCATGACACGCCCGGTATCGGTCCCCTTGCACTGCGTCCGCCTCGCCTCGGACACGCTCGCAATCGCAGTAGGATTGATCGGAACGGTTCTCCGCTCCACTGACGGTGGAGGCACCTGGAGAAGAATTCCGAAACCCACCAGTAACACATTGCTCGCGGTCGATTTCCTGGACGCATCCTATGGCATTGCCACCGGGACCAACGGCATCGTCATGAAGACCACCGACGGCGGCGTCAACTGGGACACAACGTCCACCGGCTTCGCCAACGCCCTCATGACCGTGAGAATCCTGGACAAGGATCGCGCGTTGGCGGGGGGCGAATTCGGCATGGTCTTCGTCAGCACCGACGCGGGAGCAACGTGGGAACCGCGCAGTACCATGACCGGCATGCACCTCAACAACTTCTCCTTCACCGGGCCGCGTATCGGCGTGGCCGTGGGTGACCACGGCACGATCATCCGCACCGAAAACGGCGGCGATAACTGGTACGCCCGCTCCTCTCTCGTAACGCTTCATCACCTGCTCGACGTCGCTTTCACCGATCCGGATTACGGTTGGACGGTAGGCGAGGAGGGCATCATCCTGCACACGACCGACGGGGGAAATCGCTGGATGCAACAGGAGGCGCACACAACCAATGACCTGTATGCCGTGCATTTCCTGGATCGTTCCCTTGGGACCATCGCCGGGGCGGGCGGAACCATCCTGCGCACTACCGACGGAGGCGAGACGTGGTTCAACCAGTGGACAGGCTTCAAAACGGCGCTGCGGGACATCTATCTCCTCGACGAAAAGACCGGCTGCGCGGTGGGCGACGTGCTCCTGGGCGACGGGCTGGTCCTGTGGACCACGGACGGCGGAGAGCACTGGACCCCGCAACTCAGCAACGCGCGGAATTATCTCAAAAGCGTCGTTCTCCTGGATGAACACACGGGCATACTTGTCGGTGAAAATATGGTTCGCCGAACCACCAACGCCGGAAAGTACTGGGAACCGGTTTCACTGCCCGTACCTTCATCGCTGTTCGACATCGATTTCGTCGATTCGAATTTCGGTTGGATCTCGGGAAGCTTTGGCAAGATATTTTTCACCTCGGACGGAGGGAAGAACTGGAGCCTCCAATCCGCCGGTCTCTCCTGGAGCCAGCACTTCATCTCGTTCGCCGACCGTTCCAGCGGTATCACGGGTGGATACTGGGGTGACCTCGCTTACACCACGGACGGGGGGCAGACATGGCACAAGCAGAAAAGCGGGACCGATAATCACCTGCGTGCCGCCGCCTATATCGACCGCGAGAACGTCGTCCTGGTCGGCGATTTCGGAATCATCCTGCACTCGGTGGAAGGCGGTCTCGTCCGGGCGCGGCCGCCCGGCCCGGCGCCGGCCGACATCGTCCTGCGTCAGAATTACCCCAACCCCTGTGGCCCGGGCAGCATTTCCCGCAGTACCGTTACGACTATCACGTGGGACATCCCGTCGCGCGCGTTCCGAAACGGCGGCCACCTCCACGCGTCGCTCCGGCTCTATACCATGCTCGGAAGGGAACGGGCGACGCTCTGGGAAGGCGATGTCGAACCGGGAACCTATCGTATCACGATCGACGTGGGCAGGCTCCCGCGCGGAACGTACCTGCTCCGGCTCCGGTCGGGAAGCCAGGTGCGAACGCGGCTCATGTCCGTGATGTGATTTCTCCCGTCGACGAGACCGCTCCGGAAACCTCGGTTCACGTTTCTCCTATCGAATCAGCAGCATCTTGATCTGCCGCGCCTGGTTGCCAACCTGCAAGCGGCAAATGTATATGCCACCGGGCAATGCGGCGGCATTGAACGGTAAGGTATGCATTCCAGCCGACGCCGGGCCTTCCCACAACACTGCCACACGACGTCCCAGGACGTTGAACACTTCGAGCCGCGCATCGCGTGTATCGGCGGGCACGGTAAACCGCAGCACCGTCTCCGGGCTCCCAGAACCTGATCCCTCCCCGAAGGGGTTCGGATAGTTCTGATCGAGCGTCAACGTCCGCGGTGCGTCCTGTCGCGGAATATCGGTGAGGATCGTGTCTTCCTCCAACAGCCTGATGCCGGTGCAGAAAGCGAACGAGTTGAAGGGAACGTGTCCGTAGGCGATGACCGCCACACCGCGCGGGTCCGTTGTCTCCACGCGGTGACGACCGGGCGTTACCTCGACTGTGCCGCCATAGAACGCCGCACCCAGCACCTTCCGGAAGGTGGACGCCGGAAGCAGCTTCCCGTCGAGACGCACCGAATCCTCCCCTCCCTGCTGCACGGCCAGGTTCAGGTACGTGCGCGAACCGGGAGCGAAGAACTGGACGGCGGTGGAAAAGTCGTGGTACATCGGCCACCTGTTCGCGGGGGGGAGAATCGTGAAGGCAAAGTCGCCCGGGACGTCCGGCGGATCCTCGGGAAAGTGGTATTTGTTCATCTGTACGACAACGATGGGCTTGTTGCCGGTAACGTGCGTTGGTTCGCCGAATTCGACGAATATGAAGTCGCCGCGCTTCCAAAGGAAGTGCGGCTGCCAGGCCGCCCACACGATCGTGGAATCCTCCGTGGCCACGATCTTGAGCATGTACTCTTTGCTCGTGTTGCGGAAGGGCAGGGCCACATGCACCTTGCCCAGGAGATTCTCGGGCAGCATCTGGTGGAATCCCACGTCGTGGATCGGCGAGATCGAATCATTGGGCAACGGTGGGATAATCCTGATCAAGTCGCTGGCGGTGCCGCCGGAGACGTACACGGGAGCGGTGGCGCGTATCTCCACGCCCATTAACCCGCCGTCCGGTCTGCCGCTCAACGGCCGCACGCTGGCAGCGGCTCCACGGTCCATGGTATAGGTGTTGATTTTCCACGCGATGTCCCATTCCGGTGTCACTTCCTGCATACGGAAATACGCTGCGGTCTTGTTCAGACCGGAAGCGACAACAAACTCCTCGATAGGCTCGTTGTAATCGTATCCCACAGCCATGTACCGCTTGCCCAGGCACGGGCGCGGCAGGACCATCGTCGCGTCCACGTTCCACGGGTTTAACTGGCTGCCCGGCAGGTAGCTGATCATTTCCAGGGCGATCGGTTCCGTGCTTTTCACAACGACACCGTTTTTCCACAACTTGTAGGGCGTCCCCTTCGCCG
>JAJRXL010000183.1 GCA_024276335.1 Bacteroidota bacterium | reverse complement strand
GGCCAGGAACAAGGCCCGGTACTCGAAAAACAACTGCTCGGTGATTACATCACTCCCGACGAACTCTGGTCATGCACGACTTGTCTTGCCTGCGTCCAGGAATGTCCCGTGATGATCGACCATGTGACCGACATCATCGACATGAGACGATACCTGGTGCTGACGGAATCGGCATTCCCGCCGGAATTGCAACTGTTGTACCGCAACCTGGAAAACAACTTTGCACCCTGGCAGTTCAGTCCCAAAGACCGCGGCAAATGGGCTGATGGTCTCGATATTCCGACGTTAGCCGACCTTGGTTCCGCGGAGAACGTCGATTACCTCTTCTGGGTCGGATGCGCCGGTTCTTTTGACGACCGGTACAAAAACGTGAGCCGCGCCCTCAGCACCATCATGAAAAAGGCGGGGGTGCGATTCGCCATCCTGGGTCACGAGGAAAAATGCAACGGCGACCCCGCCCGGAGAACCGGCAACGAATATCTTGCACAAATGTTCATGCAGGAAAATATCGAACGATTGAACGGTTACAAGGTCAAGAACATCGTCACGGCCTGCCCGCACTGTTTTCACACATTGAAAAATGAATACTCGGCTTTCGGCGGAAATTTCAACGTGGTGCACCACACCACTCTCATTCACGAGCTCATTACAACGGAGCGCATATTGCCCTTGCCTACCGCCAGCACCAACGTCACCTATCATGATTCATGTTACCTCGGCCGTTACAACAATATCTTCGACGCTCCCCGGGAAGACCTGTTCAGCATACCCGGTTTGAACATCCTCGAGATGCCGCGCAACCGCGACCGGGGCTTCTGTTGCGGCGCGGGTGGAGGCAGAATGTTCATGGAAGAAACGGAAGGTAAGCGCATTAACGTCGAGCGGTCCGAAGAAGCGATCGCTTCAGGTGTGGACGTGGTCGCAACCGCCTGTCCGTTTTGCCTGACCATGCTCGTAGACGGCGTCAAGGAAGTGCAAGCATCCAAACAACCGGTTGTGAGGGACATCGCGGAAATTATAGCCGACCATATCGAGTAGGAATGCCCGCGATTCTCTTTGAAAACGGCGGCAACGGCACAAACAAAAAACCCGGCCGACCGGCCGGGTTTTCTCTTTCCATGATTCCTCGTCTTACCACGAGACAACGATCTTGCGAATCTGTGTAACCACGTCGCCGCTATGCAGCCTGGCGGTAAACTTCAACAAGTAGGTGCCTCTCGCGGCCGGAGCGCCGGTCATGTCGCGGCCGTTCCATCGCACGGTGTGAACCCCGGCTTCGCGTTGTTCGGCGGAAACGAGACTCACGATTTCGCGACCCAGGAGATCATATACCTTGAGATCGACGACCGCTGGAACGGCCAGGGCGAACGGAATGTCCGCTTCGCGGCCGAGCAAACCCAACGGATTCGGATAGGCTGCGCCAAGCTCGATCTTTCCCGGCATCAGGTCGACAGATACGAGAGGACTAAGCGACTCGGTGCCATCGACATCGATCTGCCGCAACCGGTAATGAACGCGTCCGATCAGCGTACCATTACGCGTTTCGATAAAGGGGTCATCGATGAACGAGTAATCCGTGCGGGACTGGCCGCTTCCCTCTCCCGCCACGAAAGTGATTTTCCTCCATTCACCGCCGTTCACCTGCCGTTCGATATCGAAGCCCAGGTTGGATTCTTCGGAAACGGTAGTCCAACGAAGAAGTACGCGGCCATCGGGCAAGGATTCGCCGGTAAAGGACGCCAACTCGACCGGGACAACCAGCTTGTAGATGCTTATATAGGTATCGCTGTAATTCTCGTTGTCCTGCATGTTCCACATAAATGTTTCGTCGCTCGACGGTGATCCACCGCCGCTCATGTACGGCAACGTTTCCATGAACAAGATGTCAACCGTGCCCGAGGCGTTGGCCACGACCATGAAATTGATGTACATCAATTCGAAAAAGCCGTCATTCAAGGCATTGCCCAGGCAATCCAGGGCCGGACTGAAAAACTGGGGATGCAAGGGAAGCGCGCCGCCGGTAATACCGTCCTTGTTGACATATTCCCCCTGGGCAGTAAGGCGCGGGCTCCATCCGCCCCAGTATCCATTCGCGTATCGTTTCGTTGTACTCTTATAGACAATTTTATTGGGGAACCAGACATGAACGCCGTACCCCCCGACGTATAACCCGCCGCCGCCACGTTTCACATCGACAGCGACTTTCAACGGATTGCCCGGGCCGTTGACACACACCGTCCTCAACCGCATCGTGAGGTGATCGGCGTCACTCGGCTGGGCGAAACCGTTAAGGATGTTCAATGCCAAGGTGATAGTGACCAGGATTGATATGGGAACGAGACGCATGGTAAACCTCCAAGCTGGTATGAACGGAACTCGATATTTTCGCACGGGTAATTTCGCGGAGCGATCTGCTTTTAATCTACATCATTTTCCCGTCAGCCGAAAGAGGATACCCGGAAAAGGACCGCCCCCTCCGCACCGGGAACACGGGATCAGGCTGCGGACAGGTGTTGTTCGATTTTCCGTACGAGTTGCTGTTTCGGTACCGCCCCGACGATCATGTCCACGGCCTCCCCCTCCTTGAAAATCATCAGGCTAGGGATACTGCGGATGCCGTACTTGGCCGCGGTGTCCGGATTGTGATCAACGTCGAGTTTCCCTACCTTGAGCCGGCCATCGTATTCCCGCGCCAACTCCTCCATTACCGGTGCGATGACCCGGCAGGGACCGCACCACACCGCCCAAAAATCGACCAACACCGGCACCGGCGAGTCAAGGACTACCTGCTGAAAGTTCTGATCAGTGATTTCGACTGGTTTCATTCGTTTTGACCCTTGCTGTAAAGTTATTGTAACTAGGTAGATATTCGAACATTGTTTTCGCCCATGATGGCACGCAATCGGCGCAAAAGATCGGATGTCGGTTTGACGCTGTACTTCCTGGAAACCAGCTTCCACCGCGCCGACGCTCCATTGGCGACAACAAAATAACAGGGACAGTTTCCCCTGACCGCCGGTTCGTCCAGGACCGCCTTGACTTGTCGAATAAGGTGCACGGAAGCGCTGGTCGTGGGCACTTCGAAGAGCAAACGCCGTGCGAGCCTCGGAATCGCTTCCTCGATTTCCATGATCTCGCCGGGAATCAGCCGCAGGGAATCGCCACTCGTTTCCACCCGGCCAATCAGGACGACTATGGCCTCGTTCCTGATCTTGTGTCCTTGTTCCTTGAACACGTCGGGCAGAAAGACGCATTCCGCTTTCCCGGTAAAATCCTCCAGCGACGCCAGGGCCAT
>JAJRXL010000182.1 GCA_024276335.1 Bacteroidota bacterium | reverse complement strand
CTGTTCTCGATACGGGTTGTTCCTTCAATGGGCGCGTCCGCGCAGGCGCACGGGCTTCGTCATGGCGGGATAACCTACATCAACGCGAAAGAGTTCACGGCCGCGGTGGGACTCTCCTATTCCGAGAACAGCAGGAAACGGAAAATCTCGATCGGGGTTCGCGGGCACAGGTTGAAATTCTCCGCCGATAACGCGTTCGTCGTCGTTACCGACCCCGCCGAGCGAGAAGTTGTCCAGCTCCGCCAGATTCCCGTTGAAGTCCGTTATGATTTCAGCGCGTACTACCTGCCCCTCCCCGCCGTTCGGCCCCTGTTCCGGGAATACGGCTCCCTGGACTGGACGCTTTCGGCGGACGGGAAAACGCTCCGTCTTCAGACGGGCGCGGCGGCAACCACGACTACGACGCGCCCCCCCCCGACAGGAAAAAGGACCTACGACATCACCCACCTGACAATCGAGGAACGGAAGAACGGTATCCTGGTAAGGATCCACTGTCGAGACAGGATCGCCAATGCCAGCGTGGCTACTCCCGTTCCGGGCAAGGTGGTCATCACCCTCCCCAAGGCCACCGTGGACGCGAATGAACTGGCCCAAACCCCTTCCGCCGGAGAGATAAAGCTGGTTCGCGCAGAGCAACGGAACGGAAATGCCGTCATCACGCTGGTGACGGATGCCAAGGTAAAATCAAGCGGCCTGAGCAGGGATATCCGCTCGAACGATTTGCTGCTGGCTCTCTATACGCCCGCAGAGGTCCAGAAAATTTACGCTGAAGAACAACAGCAGAAAGAGAACGCCGCGGACCGGGCTCGTTGGAAACTGGATTGCATCGTCATCGATCCCGGCCACGGCGGAAAGGACCCCGGAGCGATCGGCGTCACCGGCGTGAAGGAAAAGAACGTCGCCCTCGGTATCGCGTTGAAACTGGGGAAGCTCATCAAGAAAAATATGCCGGGTGTGCGCGTCGTGTACACACGCAAAGACGATCGTTTCATCGAGCTGGACAAGCGCGGACAGATCGCCAACAAGAACTTGGGAAAATTGTTTATTTCCATCCACTGCAACACCATGCCGAAAAAGCCGAGCCCGGTACGCGGCTTCGAATCCTACTTGCTCCGCCCGGGTCGCACGGACGAAGCCATCCGCATCGCGGAATTCGAAAACTCGGTCATCAAACTGGAAAAGGATTACCAGAAGCGATACGCCAAACTGACGGCGGAGAACTTCATTCTTGTCAACATGGCCCAGAGCGCCTACATGCATTTCAGCGAACAATTTGCCGAGTTGCTTCACATGGAAATAAAGGAAAACGGTCCACTTACCAGCCGGGGAGTGAAGCAAGCGGGTTTATACGTCCTGGTGGGCGCTTCCATGCCCGGTATCCTTATCGAGACAGGTTTCCTGTCCAATCCCGACGAAGAGAAATTCCTCGCTTCCACCCGGGGACAGCAGGAGATTGCCAACCGGCTCTTCGCCGCGATCAGGAAGTACGCAAAGGATTACAAAAATGATTTGAAGAAGTAGGCGGACACGCGGGTTGTCCCGCGGATTCTCATTTGCCTTCGCCCGGCGACATCCACACCCACTCGAGGCCAACCGAAAGACCGGTAAATCCATCGTGGCGCAGGCCGGCGGCAATCCCGTCCAGCCTGTCGGTCAAGGTCAACAGGGAGTGAAGGCGAATATTGAAAAAGGCGCCCCGGTCCAGGCAGATCCTCACTCCCAGTCCTCCACCGTAAGCAAACGTCGCCCCTCCCCCTTTCCGCGAATCACCCCCGACATATGAAATATCAAAACCGTAGAGCAGAACGGCCGTCCTGGCTTCGAGGAACGGGTACACCGCGCTCGAAAAAACATTGAACAGGTACCGGCCGGAAAACTCGATGCCCGAAAGGAGCATCTCCGATGTCGCGAGCTCCTGCTCGTTGGCAAGGACACCTCCGAGCAGACCGAGGTACAAGGCGACGGGGCGGGAGACGTGGTAGCCGACCGAAGCGGAAAAAACCGGACGTAACTTATAGTTCATGAGTTGGCTGGTAAGGTCGCTCCCCACGCCGGCGGTTTCCATTTCAACCGCGAACGTCCATGAGCGCGGTAGCGGACGGTAATCCGTATTGTCCAGTTGGGCGTGCGTACGCTGGGACAAGAGGCTCGACAGGAGCAAACATGAAGCAATCCATCTCAAAACGATTCGAGAGTAGGCTGTGTTCGATGGAGGGAATGTGCGCATATTCTCAACTTAACACTTTACGGCGGAACACCCATCCTGCCGTTGTGATCAAATAACTACGTCTCGGGAGGAAAAGAATCTAAAAACGCAATCCACGCAGAGCGGAAATATACCACTCATACCCGACAGTCAGCATGGAGAATCCGTCGTGAAGCAGGCCATCCTTGAACCCGTCTATCTGGTCGCTGGTCGTGAGGATGAAATGCCATTTCAACGTCAGGGAGGACGCACGGCCCATCCTGAACCTCATGCCAAAGCCGCTTCCATAGCCAAACGCGGCATCCATGCCTTCCGAGACAACCCGGGATGATTCTTCGACCTTGTAACCGAAATATATCCCCGTAACTCGTGCTTCCAAAAAAAACGTCGTGACGCGATTGGAACAGAAAGAATAATTAACGGACAGGTCGATGCCCGTGATCAGCGTCGATGATGATTTGCCACCTTGAAAATTCCGCGTT
>JAJRXL010000181.1 GCA_024276335.1 Bacteroidota bacterium | reverse complement strand
TATACGGATTGATGCTCTCGGGTCTTCCCCCGTACGTGTGCCACGAATAGAAATCAAGCGGGATGTCATTGGCCTTGCAATACCTGACGAGACCGCCCAGGTAAGCGCCGTTGAACTGACCGGCGAGACCGGGACCGCCGACGGCCAAATCGGGGTTGTACGTTTTCAATGTCCTGGCCACGGCTTTGAACATCCGGAAGAATTGCAGCGGTGTACCGGTCCAGAATTGCTCCCGTACCGCGGGTTCGTTCCAGATTTCCCACCGCTTGATGTCGTACCGGAATCCCCTCGCCCAGCCATCGTTATAGTGCATGACGATGTGCTTGCATATTTCGGCGAACTTCGCGAAGTCGGTGGAATCGGCTTCGTGGATGACCGTGCCGTTGGCGTCCCTGATAGTGCCGGGAGGATCGTTGGTGGGAAGCGGGTTTCGCCCCCGCCAGCTCACGCCCAGGCGGAACAAGACTTCGAAGCCGCCGCCGGTTATCTGCTGGATGACGCTGTCCGTTGTGGCAAAGTAATACGAGGAAGGCAAAGAGGGATCGGCATTCCAGTCCGGAAAGATCGTGTACCAGTCGCACGGTCCATAGTAATCGTGGGTTCGAATGGCCTTGATTCCCCAGGTGTGAAACACATCGCTGAGGTCGACGGGATTGGCGGGCGCGCGCATTTTGTGAGGGCCGGCGTTCGTGCCCAGGAGCGGGAAGGATTGTTGTACGGTGTTCGAAGCGTCAATCGTGACGGCGCGGTCCTGTGCGCGAAGCGAGAGCGTCAAACATCCGCATCCGAGGAGGAATAAACCGAAACGAAGAAACGTACTGTCCAGCATGGCGCCTCCCTGTTGATGAATTTGTCGTGTCAGGTAAAGTATGGGATAAACGCCTGGAACGCAAGTTTAGCCGCCACGAAAAGAAAATATGCCCGCGACGTGTGTTGCGACACGGGGAGGTCCGCAGGCAACCGCATTTCTTATTTCCCGCTTGCATATTGTTTGTCCAGCGTTCATCTTTTAAACAGCTTTTAGAGCCACCCCATCCCGCCGAAACGTAACGAGGTGTAACCATGAAAAAAATTGTCTTAATGCTGGCATTGATATACGGGATTCCTACCGTGTTATCAGCCCAACACGCGGAATACAACACGGGCGTTGCGGTATCCCTGCCTGCCGTGAAAACCGTGGAAATCAACGGCGAGGCTCCCGTTCCCGCGTCTTCCTCCACGACGGTTGCCATTTCGTATCACGATACGAAACTGCCGGCTTTTGCCTGGACATTCCCGCGCGATTATGGAGCATTCATCAACCTCTATCTCATGCAACGATTCACCTTGCCGACCAGCACCGCGTTTCTTGATTCCGTCAGTATTTACATTGACAGCGTGAGCACCGGAGCGATCAGGATCCGCGTGCTCCCGGATTCGGTTACGCATTTTGCCAACGGCACGTTCAGGATGCCGAAGTTCTCGCCCGTGCTCGACCAGATCATCATCGACAAGTCCGCCTTACGGATGAGGGCATTCAATACCATCAGGTTGCAGGGGGTGTTGGTGCCGCGAGATTTCTTTATCACGGTCGAGTTTACCGTAAACCAGGGAAAGAACAATTCCGTGACGCTTATCAGTGACGGGCACACGGCACCGTATCGCACCGAGCAGGACAGCCGAACCGTCATGGTGAATCAAGTCAGTAACCAGATCCAGGTTATGTTAATGGACAGCCTGTTTCGAGACAGCGGGACGCAGAAGATGTTGTTTCCGTATCTCTACATGACCGCCTTCACGGACACGGCGACGTTTTCACCTTTCCCGGCTTTCGTGACCTCGCCACCGACAACCGCGTACGCCGGTATTCGTTACACCTACGCGGCGCATGCATCAGGCGTGCCGCGACCCACGTACAGTCTCGTCAAGGCGCCGCAGGGGATGGTCATTAATTCCGTCACGGGCGAAGTGGTCTGGATGCCTTCCAACACAGACGTCGGTGATCACACCGTCACGGTGCGTGCCAGCAACAGCAACGGGGACCAGGATCAGACTTACACGCTGACCGTCGTGCAACCCACGCGCCCGAGAATAACTTCGACTCCCAGGACCAAGGCCATTGTCAAGGAATTGTATTCCTACCAGGTCACGGCGACGGGTGGACCTCCGCCCATGTTCGCTTTATTGACCGGTCCTCCGGGAATGACCATCTCCCCGGCGACGGGCCTTATTACCATGACTCCGGCAGATAACCAGGTTGGTGTCTTTAATGTGAGCGTGCGTGCGTCGAACGCGGTCGGGCTCGATGTCCAGAGCTTCCAGCTCCAGGTGGATGCATCCGCTGTCCCGCCACAGATCATTTCCACACCGGTTACCAAGGTAGCAGCGGGTCAGCCGTATGCGTACCAGGCGAAAGCGAGCGGCAACCCCGAACCCACGTGGTCGATGGTCAAGGGGCCGTCCGGTATGACCATTGGTTTCAGTACCGGCCTTGTTCGTTGGAATCCCAATCCCGGCGAGGAAGGAGATTACGAAGTAACGGTGCGCGCGGAGAATCGCGCTGGTAATGACGAACAAACATTCACCGTAACCGTTACGCCGCCTCCCGTTCTGCCTACGTTTACGTCTACGCCGGATACCACAGCCATAGCAGGACAGCTCTATTCGTACACTGCCGCCGCCACGGGTTCCCCGGACCCGGTTTACAGGCTGTCCGAAGCGCCCCTTGGTATGAGCATCGATTCGGTCACCGGGGAAGTGAAGTGGGTGCCTGCGCGGAACCAGAAAGGCAGGAATCCCGTGAGGGTATCGGCCGTGAACCTCGCCGGTTCCGCCGAGCAACTGTTTTCCATCTATGTCATGACCATTCCCATGATCACCAGCACGCCCAAGATCGCGGCCGAAGTCGACAAGGAATACACGTACCGGGTGACGGCCGATGCCGAACCCGCGGCGACGTTTTCCCTTGCGATGTCTCCCACGGGCATGACCATCGATGCAACGACAGGGGAGGTCACGTGGACGCCGGAGGCGTCGCAGTTGGGCCAGCATTCGGTCAGCGTGGATGCGAAAAACCCCGCCGGAACGGATCGGCAAGCATTTACCGTTATTGTCAGCCAGCCCACAAGCGTGGACGCCGTCAGCGCGAATGCCTTTTTCCTGTCCCAGAATTTCCCGAATCCCGTTTCCATCGAACGAGGGGCGTCGCCTTCGCATACGCGGATCATGTACAGCCTTCCCCGGTCGGCTCATGTCGTGATCGAGGTGCGTGATCTGCTCGGAAGAGTGATTCGGACCCTGGTGGACGCGAGAAAAGAACCGGGCATCTACACCGCCGAATTGAACCTGGGCGAGGGCGGTCAGCCATTTGACTCCGGGGTGTACATTATCCTCATGCGCAGTGGCCAGTATCACCAGACGCGCGTGATGACGGTTATCAAGTAGGTCCTTGGACATCTATTCACTGCCGCGCGGCATGAATTGGACCGCGCGGCGGCGCTGTCCTTCTTCATGAGGGGAAGGGCTCCGGGGAATGAAAAAACCACGATGAACAAAGCGGCATCTGCGGTAATTATCGGTATTGGTTTGACTGCCATATTCCAGTCATGCCCGAATGGAGGGGAACGGCAAGTGCAGGAAAGTCGAAAAGGAGAAAAAGCAATGAATGAGCAACTGCCCGGGGATGAGGAGAAATGGCGGCGGAAACTCACCCCCGAGCAGTACCGTGTTATGCGGGAGAAGGGAACGGAGCCTGCGTTCTCAGGCAAGTTCCACGAGCTGAAACAAGAGGGTGTGTTCCTGTGCGCGGCGTGCGGCAACGAATTGTTCGACAGCGATCGAAAGTACGATTCCGGAAGTGGGTGGCCGAGTTTCTGGGCGCCGCGCGACGATGCGCATATTCGTCTCGAACGCGACACGAGCATGCTCATGGTTCGTACGGAAGTATTGTGCGCCAACTGCGGTTCCCATCTTGGCCACGTCTTTGACGACGGGCCGCAACCCACGGGCAAACGTTATTGTATTAATTCCATCGCGCTGGAATTCAAAGCGAAATGATTCTCCCGGTTTGTCAAAGCTGATGTGCAACAGCTTGCGCCATCTCGCGTAAGTGCGTTGGAAGCAGTGTGAGTCTTGTCGGCAGATGCGGCATTCCTTAAAGCGGACGCAGTTTTTACCCCCCGGCATATATAAGGTTGTATCAAGTCGCGCTCTAAACTTGGGGTTACATGTTATGTCCTCCGGCGGAACATTTTCAATCAAACCTTTGACCCCTCTTACCTGGCGGGCTTTGTCGAAGTTGCTCGCAGATCGGAGACAAGGCCGCTAATGCGCTGTTATCGGTGAGGAAAACAAGGGAGATCGGTTTCTATCGACTTTCAGGCGTCTTTCGAAAAAACGCACAAACCCTGGTTAATAACACGCGAACACTGATTATCCCATCAATAATTCAATGAGGGAGATAATGAAAATTTTCTGGTACTTTCTATTCCTGTTTATTCTGTTGCCATCGATTTTATCCGCACAGGACGGCCTCCTGCCGTATCATCAGAAATCCAGCCTGTTTCCGGCTTCCGCGGGCGCAATGCAGTTCGGCTTATACGGGTACGATAACCCGGCAGTGCTCACGTATGCCCGGACGGCCAACCTCATGGTTTCCTGGACGGATAGTTATAACAGTCCGGAATACCGGCGGCTTGGATTGTTCTACGCCGGGCGCGACTTCGCCATGGGGTTGCACAGCGAGAACATGGGTGAATTCTCATCTTCCGAGTTGTACTTCGCTTCCGCGTTCGGCTCAAAGGGATTCAGCCTGGGCTACCGGGTTGGTTACGTGTTTGGCGATCGGGAAGACATGAATCGCAGGAACAGCTATGCCGTCGGCGCGCTTATTCGCCCTATCCGCTATGCCTCGCTCGGCTTGACCTGGAACACTACCTTCCGGCCCCACGGGGGCGAGGGCGTCGTGGACCTGGGCGTTCGTCCTTTCGGCGACGAGCTCGTGACGCTGTTCGCGGATTACGCCCTTGTCTCGGGGCGGCAATGGCGGGATGGTCGTTGGAGCGCAGGCGCCGTGGTCGAACCGTTGCCTGGGCTGCGAGTTGCCGGGCGATACTTCGACACGGATGCATTTTCAGCCGCGGTCCAGATCAGCCTGGGCGTAGTTGGATACACTGAACAGGTGAATTCCGAAAGCGACGGCGACCGCGTGTACAATACGCATTCCATCAGGGTAGGTGCCAGGGATCGTTCCTTCCTGGCCGATCTCATGCCGGGCACGAAGTACGTCAAGTACGACATGAAAAAACCGATCAAGTACCAGAAGTTCCGCTGGTTCGATGATTCCCGCACCCTCCTGGGGCTCCTTCAACAGATTGAAGCGGCGAAACGCGACCCGGAGATCAAGGGGTTGGCGCTGAACCTGTCCGGGATGAATGTCGGCAAGGAATTCCTGTGGGAGATACGGGAGAAACTCAAGGAATTCCGGTCATCGGGGAAAAAAGTCGTTGTCTATATTGATCGTGGCGGCATCAGCGCCTACCACCTGGCGTCGGTGGCCGACAAAATCGTGATGGACCCGCTTGGCACGATTACGCTGGAGGGATTTCTTCTCGGGCGCATGTACGTGAAAGGCACGTTGGAAAAACTCGGCATCGGGTTCGAGGAGTGGAGGTATCTCAAGTACAAATCCGCGAACGAGACATTTTCCCGCCGCTCCATGTCGGACGCCGATCGCGAACAGCTTCAGGCCATCGTGGACGATTACTACCGCCTGGCGAAGGACGACATCTGCGAGGGGCGAGGGATCGCGCCGTCCCGGTTTGACAGTCTCGTGAACAACACCATGATCTTCCTTTCCCGCGCGGCGCTGGAGTTCGGGCTGGTGGATACGCTGGGCCGGTGGGACGCGGTCGACAGCGTGATAACGACCCTCGAAGGGAAGAAAGCGCGAATGGTGAACCCCGGTTCCCTGGCCATCACCCGGGACTTGCCGGATCATCACTGGGGCAGCAAACCCAGGATCGCCGTGATTTACGCACTGGGCGTTTGCGACATGGACGTGGGGATTGCAGCCCGGAAGCTGGTGAAAGACGTCGAGAAAGTCACGAAGGACGGCAGCGTGAAAGCAGTCGTGCTGCGCGTGGATTCGCCCGGCGGCGACGCCTTGGCTTCCGATATCATCGCGGAAGCGATCAAAAAATGCGGTCAAAAGAAACCGGTCATCGTCTCGCAGGGCAACGTTGCCGCATCCGGTGGATACTGGCTCTCCATGTACGGTGACACCATCATCGCAGCCCCCACGACGATTACCGGTTCCATAGGCGTGATCGGCGGCTGGTTTTACAATATCGACTTGAAGGAAAGCCTCGGCGTGACCACCGATTTCGTCAAGCGCGGCGAGCACGCTGACCTCGGCTTTGGATTGCTCGGCATGTTGCCGGACCGGAACCTGACCGAAGCGGAACACGCGCAGATAAAGGGACTCATTCTCGACTTGTACAAGGAGTTCGTGGAGAAAGTGGCGGAAGGACGTGGACGAACAGCGGAAGGGATTGATTCCATCGCCCAGGGTAGGGTCTGGTCCGGCTACGACGGCCTGGAGCACGGGCTGGTGGATTTGCTCGGCGGCCTGGCCACGGCTGTTGATGTGGCGAAACATCGGGCGGGATTCGGCCCCGACGACGAAGTCGAGATCGTGGAGTATCCCGTCCCCGGGCTTTTTGATTTGAGCAAACTTTTGGGGGGCCTCGTTGGCTCCGGCACTGCCTTCAATCGTGACATCGAAAAGAAAATAGAACTCCTGAAATTCATGCTGCGGTACAACGGTGTTCCCATGCCGATGCTGCCGGTTTCACTTATCGATCTCGAACACTGGCCTTTCACGGGGAACTGAACAATTTGTCCGCGCGGTCGAAAACGGGATATCGAGTTGGAAACAACATGGCGGTTTTCGTAGCTTTGGAAGCGAGTAAACGCCCGGTATAAACAGGAAACGCGATGCTGCTGGAAGACGACCATCTCCCGTTCGAAATAGACGAAGTGTATCACGGCTTTGCCAAGGCAAAAGGCATTCTCCGGTATTCCGATGATGCGCTCGTTTTCGAGTTCCAGGTTTCCGATAACCTCCTGGAGGTCTTCAAATCCAAGGTGAAGACCATCCGCGTTTCCATGGCCGAAATCAAGGACATCGTGTTCAAGAAGTCTTGGTTCCGTGCGCGGCTCGTCTTTCATTCGCTGCATCTCGACGTGTTCGAAAAAGTGCCCGGTCACGAGACGACGCAACTCTCCCTGAAAATCCGTCGCCGGGACCGCGTGGTGGCGGAAGCATTTTACCGGGAATTGCGGAAAGCGCTGGAAGACGTTCGCTTGCGCAAGCTGGCTGGAGAAATGTGATGCCAACCTTCCGGGAACCGCGGCATGACTGATTCACGGCTGATGCCTCCTGTTATTCCACGCATCATGAAAGCGGTGGAACTCACCGATTACGGTTCCTGGGAATCGGGTTTGCGCGTCGTGGAGAAGGATGTGCCCACGCCGCGGAATGGCGAAGTGCTGGTGCGTATAGCCGCCGCGCCGATCAACCCGGTCGATCTTGCTTTTATCCACGGCATTTATGGTGTAAAGAAAGAACTTCCCGTGGTTCCTGGATTCGAGGGTACCGGTGTTGTTGTTGCAGTGGGTGGGGGGATGTTGGGCCGCTTTCTTTACGGCAAGCGGGTGGCCTGCGGCGCTCCCGACGGGGGGGACGGCACGTGGGCGGAATACATGGTCACCGAGGCTCGTCGTTGCGTGCCCCTGGCCAAGAAGGTTAGCGTTGAACAGGGAGCCACCATGCTGATCAACCCGATGACCGCCAGGATACTCGTGCGGCAGGTGACCGGGGGAAAGCATCGCGCGTTCATACAGACCGCAGCCGCCGGGGCCGTGGGGCGCATGATTGCGTCGCTGGCCGTGCGTTTCGGCGTTCCCGGTATCCACCTCGTGCGCAGGACGGAGCAGGTCGAATTCCTGCGGTCGCGTGGCGCGGCAAACGTCCTTTGTACGAACGATCCGGATTTTGGCGACAAGCTCAATGTCCTATGCCGCGATCTCCGGCCGACGATTGCTTTCGACGCCGTAGCGGGGGACATGACCGAGCGACTATTGCGTGCGTTGCCACGGGGCGGAAAAGTTGTCGTGTACGGGTCGCTTTCCTTGAAAAATTGTCGCATCACGCCCGGACGATTTATCTTTGAAAAGAAATCCATCGAGGGATTCTGGCTGGTCGATTGGATCCGCGACACACCGTTCCGGCATCAACTGCGTCTGGCCCTTGGTTTGCAGAAATTCCTGGCGAACGAACTGAAAACGGAAATCCGGAAACACGTTCCCCTGGCGGATGCCAGGCACGGCATCGCGGAATACGTTCAAAACATGACGGCCGGGAAGGTCCTCCTGGTAAACGAGACATGATCTTGATTGAAGTGACCGACGATCCACATGCACGCGAGGCGCAATCATTCACTTTCTTTCGAAAAATTCGTATCATTAACGGTCTGAAGAACATTTCGGCTTCCGCACGGAGTCCTGCCATGAATCTCCCGTCATCCCTTTCAAAATCGTTTTTCGCTGTTACACTCCTTTTGACTTTCATTATTGCCGTTCCGGCGCGCGCGCAGGTGAAAGGCCCGATACTGGAACTGATTCCCGAATCACTGGATTTCGATACGACGTTCTGCGGAACCGCCAAGTGCCTGGACGTGGTTTTCCGCAATATTGGCGACACCACGCTTACCGTGCGTTCTTTCGACGATATTCCATTGCCGTTCAGCGGATCGATCGCGGTACCTTTTTCCATTGTGCCCGGCGCTTCACGGAGTGTGAGCATCTGCTACCGGCCGACGCTTGCGCCGGCAATAGATACCCTTACGTTGAATTTCCGCGCCGATACCCGGTTGCCGCTGTCGATTGCTCTCCTCTTCGACGTGAGTAACAGCATGAACCAGGAGGATGTGTACGACCCTGACGCGGGAAGCAACGTCAGCCGCATCAGCGCCGCGCACGACGCCGGTGTCGATTTCATCGGCGGCTTGCTCGCTACGACCGATATTACCGACGAGGCGGCCGTCGTGCGGTTTGCAGCCACGAGTGATTACAGTGTCTTGCAATTCTTCACGTCGAACAAGGCGGCGTTGACTTCCGCAGTACCCGCCAGTGCGTTCGGGAATTACACGTGCTTGTATAACGCGCTGGTAAAAGTCGTAAACCTCTTGGCTGCCCGTTCAAATCAACGCGTTATTATCGCACTCACGGACGGAGCGGATAATTGCAGTGGTAGCGCGGAAACGATCAGTGATGTCATTACCGCTGCCACGGGCGCGCGCGTCCGCATCTTTACCGTGGGTATCGGCAATGCCGAGGAAACGCCGCTGACGCAGATAGCAAACAGCACGGGCGGGCAATACTTCACAGCCTCCACCAGGAGGGACCTCATCGCCGTCTATCGCACGATTGCGACCCTCCTCAGCCAGAACGTCGATATGACCCTTCCGTTGCGTGGCCGGGCCGTTTCTCCCAGCCTCGACCTCAACGTGAACGTCATCGATTTCGATTCCGTACGGGTTGGGAATACCGTCTGCCTGCCCGTGGTCATACGCAACACGGGCGATGCTCCCATGCGGATATCTTCCTCCGGTATAGAACCGCCGTTTTCTTTCGAGTCTACTTTTCCCACCGAGGAAATCTTTCCGGGGAATACCAGGACCGTGAACATCTGTTTTACGCCTACGCGCCTTCGCCAGCAGGCTCTCGATATTACCATCGACGGGAACGGCTGCATGAACACGACGGAGCTGCTCCGGCTGATGGGCGTGGGATGGGACAGTGTCACGGTCAGCCTGACCGACAGCGTACGCGCGCGCCCCGGCAGCGTCGTGACGTTTTCCGTCCGGCTTCTGGATGCCGTGCCGTCCGGCTATGAGGTCAGCAGCCTGTCGGTGGTCCTGGCATACAACAAGACGTTGCTTTATCCGTTTTCGTCTGCGCTGGAAACGTCCGGCCTCCTGGCGGAACCGATGACGAATTCCAGTTTCTTTACCACTTTTGGTCCTGATGAAGCAGAGTTTACATTCCAGCTTTCCGGTGGAACGCTTACGACCGATGGAAGCACGACGGATGAAATCGCCCGCGTGGCGTTCACGGTGCTGCACGGGAATTCCCGCACTACACCGGTACGGCTTGTTGACGTGGTGTTTGCCGACGGCAATCCTCGTGTCGGTCGCATCGATCCGGGATTCCTACTAACGGACAGCCTTTGTTACCAGGACGAACGGCTCATCGATGCCAGCGCCCGATTCGGTGAAGAAGTCGTCGGGAATCACCCCAACCCCTTCAGTGTATCGACCCGGCTGGTGTACAGGGTGGAAGCTGAGGGCAGGGTGAAGCTCGAAGTGCTCGACGCCATGGGAAGACGCGTGAAGGTGCTGGTCGATGAATACACGGAACCCGGTTCTTTCAGCGTTGATCTCGATGGGGCCACCCTGTCTCCAGGTGTTTACGTAATTCGACTGATAACGCCGGGTGGGACCACCGTTCACAAGATCGTCCGGGCGAAGTAGGAGGTGATGATGAAAACGTCAATACTGAAAATGATGCTGTTCGTCATTATTTCCTTCCCGGCGATCTCGCCCGCGACGACAAAGGATAATGCGTTTGTTCCGGGAGAGGATCCGGACGGCCCGTCGTTCGTTCCCGAACCGCGGGACAAGATCCTCTATCCCGGTTTCCGGGCCATGCTGGTGGGCCCGTACCTGGGACTGAACTACAACATGCACGACGGCCTGTTCTACACGACCGAGAATGATCTCGTGTGTTGCGGTTTCAACAAGGGCGATGGGCTGGCGCCGGTTGTCGGGATAAAGGTGTTCGTCCCGCTCGGTGACCGCTGGTGGTTCACCCCGCGGTTGGCGTACGAGGGAAGGGGTGGTGAATTCGCCGGCGAACCTCAACCGTTGCCTATTCTCGGAGAGGATAATCAGGTGGAGGAATTGCTGGAAGAATACACGTTGAACGTCACCATGCACACGGTCAGCGTCGATGCATTTGCCGCCTATGATATCCTTCCCGATCAGCTCTACGTGCAGGCAGGACCGTCCCTCAGTGTTGTGGCCGGGAAGAATTTCCGAAAGACTGTTCGTATCGTCGGGCCGCCGGGTGTTACATACTTGGACCAGGTAACGGAAAAGGAAGTGTACAACGGAGATATGGATATTACTGAATCGGTTTTCTTCTCGCTGCGCGCAGGGGCGGGGTATTTCTTCCGTATCTCCAGGAAGCTGTTTGTCAATCCCGAAGTTCTCTACAGCTACCCCCTGACACGCGTATCAACGGATAACGACTGGAAGGCGGGCGCCGTGCAGGTCACCGTTGGATTGATGTTTGCATTCTGACCAGGGAGATGCGCCATGTATAAAAGTGTACTTCTATCTCTGAGTGTATTTGCCGTCCTTGCGCAGGTTGTCCAGGCACAGGTGTTCACGAGGTACCCGGTCGTGTTGCGGCCGCTGGAAGGGACCGTGAATTCGCCTGCAAACGATTACGCCCCGGTAGTGACCGGTGACCGGCGAACGCTCGTGTTTACGTCGTACAGGGACGATGACTCCCACGGCGAAGCAGACGTGTTCTACGCGCAGCGAATGAGGCAGACCTGGCAGGAAGCGATGAACCTGGGCGAAGGAATCAATACGGATGAAAACGACGGCGCCGTGGCCTTCGCCGGGGATGGCCGGACCGCCGTGTTCGCCGCTGATGAACGGGAGGATGGCCTGGGAGACACCGATATTTACATGTGCACGATTACCGGGACCGTCGTTTCGAACGTGCGGCACCTGCCTCCGGGTGTAAATTCCGAGTACTGGGATTCGCAACCGTGTATCAGCGCCGACGGCCGGACCATTTACTTTGTCTCCAACCGCCCGGGCGGGGTGGGGGAAACCGACATCTACGTGACTCGTCTCCAGGCGGACGGTTCGTGGTCCGCCGCTATCCCCCTTATGCCTCCGATCAATACCTCCGGGAGCGAGCGATCGCCGTACATCACCCCGGACGGCGGTACGCTCTACTATGCCAGCGACGGCATCGACGGCTACGGGGGGTTCGACATTTACATGAGCGTCAACGACGGTCAGAATTGGTCGGAACCGCGCAACCTCGGTCCGGTCATCAATTCCGACGCTGACGAGTTGTTCTTCTTCGCACCGTCCCGGGAGGACAAGTTCTATGTCGCTTCTGCGCGGGAAGGCGGTTACGGGGGGTTGGATATCTACGAAGGCATGCCGAATATTTACGGTGCCGGCATGTTTCGCCTGTTTGTCAGTGTGCTCGATTCGACCACGCATAAACCGCTTCCCAGTATCGTCACCGTTACCGACCTGGCCACGAACACCGTGGTGACCAGCTTCGTGACGAACGCTTACGTCACGGAGTACATCGAATTGCTTCCGGCGGACAGGGACTACGTGGTAAAAGCGGAAATTCGTCGGCACGGCGCGAAGACGGACAAGGTGCTGAACACCTATCCCAATACCGACAGGAGGACCGAGCTCTTCTTCGGTTCCATTACCGTGGCGGAATTTGACCTGGGAAAATACAACGTGCCGTTTTTCGTCACCGGTTACTATCGTCCCAACACGCCGGATGAGCTGGAGCGCTTGCTGGAACTCGTACGGGGTCCCCTGGCGGGCGCGCGATACATCGAGCGCTTCCGGCGCAATTCCAGGCGGCACGATCAGTACCGCGCGTACGCCCAGACGGTGGAAAGCATTTTCCGGACCGTGTACACCGCGGGCGTCGAGGAAATCTTCCCACGGTTCAAGTCCGCCGCACTCCCCAACGAGGTGCTGGTCATCACGGTTACCGGCTACGCGGATCCGCAACCCATCATCGGGCGATACATCGAAGATAAAACGGTCGAGTTTGATGATCTCCAGGGAAAACGACACGTCGTGTCCAAGGGCGACGTAATGGATAATCTCAAGCTTTCCGGCCTGCGGGCACATTACGCGGCACACTATCTTGAAGAGCTGTTTACCAAGGCGGCGGCTGAAGGTTTCCCCGAATACGTTGAGCTGAAAAAAGCCGGGAAAATTCGCTACCATGTAATCGGCGGCGATGTCAGCAATGATAACGAGAATTACGCCGTTCAACGGAGGATACACATCCTGATTTCCCGCGCCGGCGCGGAAGGAGAGACGGGAACGGAACTTGATTTGAACAAGGATTACAAATAAGAATACTCTGCCATCAGGATAGTTATCGATAAATCACGGGACGGTGATCCGCGCACGATCGGCCAGCCACCGGAGAAGGGGCGGTCGGCGGAGACGAGTTCCATGTCCAACGGGCGTTCGGGTTACCGTGCCCCGTCTTCGCAGCCCCTGCCGTTAGAAGTGTAACTATGAGATCCCCGGTTTATCATATCGTTTCGCATGTCCACTGGGACCGGGAATGGGTGATGAACACCGAGGAATCGCGCGTTCTGTTAATCGATTTCATGGAAGATCTGCTGCAGCTGCTGGATGACGACCCGCGTTTTTCCTCCTTCATCCTTGACGGCCAGATGGCGATGTTGGAAGATTACATCGAAATACGGCCGGACCGGCTACGACAGTTGAAAAACCTCGTCAACGGCGGACGGTTGTTCGTTGGTCCGTGGTTTATCCTTGCGGATGAATTCCTTCCGAGCGGTGAATCGCTCATTCGCAACCTGCTGTACGGCACCGCTCGCGCGAAACGGTACGGCTCGTTCATGCCGGTGGGATACCTCCCCGATCAGTTCGGCCACATTGCCCAGATGCCCCAGGTGCTGCGCGCATTCGGCATTGATGCGGCGGTGATCTACCGGGGGTTTGGAGGCGAGGAAGGGCAGGAGTCTTCGGAATACTGCTGGGAATCTCCGGATGGGTCGTCGGTCCTGATGTTCCACTTGCCCGGGGACGGCTACAGCTTCGGGTACTTCGCGAAAGACGACGACGAACAGAGCGTGCAACGGTTCGAGCGATTGAAGGACGAACTCGACCGTCGCGCCCTGACGTCGCACCGGCTGATCATGAACGGCGGCGACCGCCATTGGCCCGATTGCCGGGTGGCGGACGTCGTGTCATTATTGCGGGAACGCCTCGACGTGGAAGTCCGGCACTCGACGATCATGGAATTTATTGAAGAAGTACGGAGCGAACTCGACGACGTGAAACTGCCCGTCTGGAAGGGCGAAAGCCGGTTCGGGCTTCGCCACGCATTCGCGGTGATCGGCGGGACGGCCTCGAGCCGCATGTACGTGAAGCAGGCGAATTACCATTGCCAGGTAATGCTGGAAAAGGTGATCGAGCCGTTGCATGCCCTCGCGATGTTGTTCGGTTCCCGGAACAGGACAGGCCTGGTGCAACACGCCTGGTTGATGCTGCTGCAAAACCACGAGCACGATGTAATATGCGGGACAAGCGTGGATCGGGTTTACCGGGAAGTGATGGTGCGGTTCCAACGTATCCGGGAACTTGCGGGCGCGTTGCAAAAACAGTTGATGGATGATTTGGTCCCGCGGCGCAAGTCCTCCGCCCTGGATGACCGTTTCCTCGTTCTCTTCAATCCCCTCCCTCGCTTGCGGAAAGGCGTGGTGGAATGCGCGGTCGAATTCCATATCCATGACCAGATCATCGGCCTGAACCCGGATGCGCGAGAAGGCGAACGCTCCGAGCCCGTAAGGGGATTCGTGGTGAAAGACGCGAATGGCAAAGAGATACCGTTCCAGGTAGTGAAGAGGGAAACGGCGTGGAGCCTGGCCGAATCGAGATACAGTTATCCGCGCCAGTACCGGGCGGACCGGTTCTCCATACTCGTCCCTGCTTCCGTTCTCCGATCGACGGCGTTCACGAACCTGTCGATTTCGCGGAAGGCGAAATTCCCCCGGTACGAAAACCGGGTTTCGGTGAGCCATCGTTCCATGGAAAACGACTTCGTGAAAGTTGACCTCAATAATGACGGCTCGCTGACGGTAACTGACAAGAAATCGGGGACGGTCGCGGGAGGTCTCAATACTTTCGAGGACAGCGGCGACGTCGGGGACGCTTACTCGTACTGTCCCCCGGAGGAAGACGTGAAAATCCATTCTGTGGATTATCCCTGCGTGGTCGATATCATTGAAAACGGTCCGTTGCGTGGAATGCTGAAGCTGACGACAGAGATGGATATTCCGGTGGCCGCGTCAAATGGTGGGAGTCATCGGGTGATGGAGACCATCCGGCTTCCGATTGAGAGCAGGATCGCGCTGGCAGCGGGTTCACGGCGGATAGACATTACGACGACGATTGAAAATCGCGCCCGGGATCACCGGGTACGGGTTGTTTTTGATACGGGAATCAAAACGACAACGTCTTCGGTTCATACGCCGTTTGCCGTGATCGAGCGTGTTCACAGGGAGCATGACTGGGATGCGTTTCCGATTGAGAAACCGCTGAACCTGGAGGTTCTGCAGGAATTCGTCACTGTGCGGGACGACAGGCGCGGGTTCACGCTCTTCACCCGCGGCCTTCCGGAATACGAACTGGATACCGACGGCAACGGCAGGATTGCGCTGACCTTGTTACGCGGTGTGGGCGCGTTGTCCAGGGGAAATCTCGCGACTCGTCCCGGTGGGGACGCGGCGTGGAAGAATGACATACCCGAGGGGCAATGTTTCGGTCGACATGTCTTCGAGTACAGCCTATTCGCGCACGGGCCGACGGATGTTTTTGATGAAATTCTTGAAGAAGCAGCCGACTACCACACTCCGGTTTCCTGGACGGCCCGCAAACACGGGGTCGAGTATCCGGCGATGCATTTTTTCCTTGAGCTCGACGGAGATGGGATCGTATGGAGCTGCCTGAAAAAGGCGAACGACGGGGACGGGATGATATGGAGAGTTTACAATCCCAGGTCGACGTCAAGGTCGGGGACGGTGGCGTGCGGCGTGCCGTTGAAACGTGTCCTCGTGGCTGCATTGAATGAAAAGATAAGCCGCGAGCTCCCGGTCGAGTCGAACCGTGTGCATCTACATCTCGAACCATACCAGATACTTACGTTGAGAATCGAGACGGCATGAATCCTTCGTCTGCGAATATCGAAATTGGAATTGTCTCCGATGAAATAGCGCTGGCTTTTTCCGATGCGGTGAAGACGGGGTTGTCCTGGGGCGTATCACGCTACGAAATCCGGTCGGTTGCTTCCGGCAGGATCCCGTACACTGACGGGAATGACTTGCGGCTTATCCGGTCGTTCGTGCGCGATGGAACAATAACGGTGACCGCTCTTTCGCCCGGGTTCTTCAAGCTCCCGGTTTCCGATCGAAAAGAAATCGACCGGCAGATACAGGACGGCTTGCCACGGACCATTGAAATTGCCCGTGAACTCGGCGCGCCCATGATCATCGTGTTCGGTTTTCAACGCGAGGGGAATCAACAGTCCGGGGAACGACAGGTCGTCGTGGAGAGGATGCGACAGGTGGCCGAAGCTGCCGTACGGGCGGGCATCACCATTGCCGTCGAGAACGAACCGGGTTTCTGGTGCGACTCCGGGAGCCACACGGCGCAGCTCCTCGCCGACGTCGATTCGCCCGGGCTGAGGGCCAACTGGGATCCTGCGAATGCCGTGGGAACGGGAGAAGAGCCGTACCCTGATGGATATCGAGCGCTCAGGAAGTACATCGTCAACGTCCACGTCAAAGACACGGTCAGGGGAGCGCTGGTGGAATGTGTTCCCGTTGGTGAAGGGCGCATCGACTGGCGGTCGCAACTGGCCTCACTGATCAATGACGGCGTGGTTCGTCACGTTACCGTCGAAACGCACTGCCCGCCGCTCGTGGAGAAGTCGCGGCGAAACATTGAAACATTGCGGCGGATGTTGGACGATATTCTTCGCGGACAAGAGAGACAGACTTCACTGGATGATAAGGAAGAAACCCGGTCATGACGCGCTTTCGCAATCATCACATCATCACTTTATATTGATTCTGATTCATGGCGACACGTTTTCCCAGGCATTTCACGTACAGGTCCCTTGAGGATATCGCTCTGGAGATTGAGCGACTGGGCCTGGACATCACATTGGAAAGAGAACTGGAGGAGGTGTTCGAGCCGGTTTTCATCGGGGGGAGGAAATTGGGCAACGCCCTGGCCTTTCACCCCATGGAAGGCTGTGACGGGACACTCGACGGCAGGCCGGGCGACCTGACGTTTCGCCGCTGGAGACGTTTTGGTGCGGGCGGAGCCAAGCTGATATGGGGTGAAGCGACGGCGGTTGTCGAAGAGGGGAGAGGGAACCCGAGGCAGTTGTACCTGTGCGAGAGGAACCTGCAGGCGTTCGCAGAGCTTCTGAGCGCCACGAGAAAGGCGCACCGGGAAGCGTTCGGTTCGGAGGCCGACCTGATGGTCGGCATTCAATTGACCCACTCGGGGCGATACAGTTGCCGACGGCCCGTCATCGCCTGTCATCATCCGTACCTTGATACGATTACCCGGTTGAACAAGAACGGGCGGGGATCCATCCCCCCCGATTACCCCCTGGTTTCCGATGATGAACTCGCCACGCTGGAAGACGCTTTCGTTCGCGCGGCAGAGTTGGCCGCACGGGCGGGGTTCGATTTCATCGACATCAAGCAATGCCACACCTATCTCCCCGGTGAATTGCTGGGAGCGAAGAACCGTCCCGGCAAGTATGGCGGGAGCTTCCGGAACAGGACCCGGTTCATACGGAACGTGCTGACGAAAATCAGCGATACGCTCGGAGGAAAGGTTATCCTTGCTTCACGTATCAACGCTTACGACGGCGTCCCCTACCGTCGCGACCCGGAGAGCGGCATCGGCGTTCCCGTTCCGCTTTCCCTGCCTTACCATTATGGCTTCGGCGTCGATGAAAATGATCCGTTTCGGGAAGACCTTTCCGAGCCTATCGAACTGGTACGGTTAATGAAAAACCTGGGCGTGCGCATGGTGAACGTATCGCTGGGCAGTCCGTACTTCAACCCGCATATCGGCAGGCCTTACGAGCGGCCTTCGGAAGGATCGTACATAGCACCGGAACATCCTTTAATCGGCGTGGATCGGCATTTTCGCATCACCGGCGCGATCCGGGAAGCGCTTCCCGACATGGCGATCGTCGGGACCGGCTACAGCTGGCTGCAGGGATTCCTTCTTCCCGCGGCGGAAGCGAACCTGCGCAGGAAACGTGTGACAATTGTCGGCATAGGCCGGGCGGCGCTTGCGTACCCGGACATGGTACGGGATGCTCTTCGTGGAGGCACGATCGATACAAAACGCGTTTGCATCACAGCCAGCTTTTGCACTGATTTGATGAAGGCGAAAGACACGGAGAGGGGGCAGTACCCCACCGGTTGTGTACCGCGCGACAAGTTGTACGCGGAGTTGTACAAGGAATATCTTCGCAAGCGAACGTAAATGGCCCGAAGATACATCGGAGTCGAACATGTTTATTCACCCCAGGGAAACTGACGAGAGTGAGCACGGATAATGTCAAGGTCGGAATCGCCGGAGTCAAGAATCACGGCCGTACCATGGTCAGGGCGATCCGCGAGTGCGATCTGCTGACGCTGGTATCCTGTTTTGATGTCGATACGGATGCCGTGCGGCAAACGAGCGAAGAATTCGGTTGTGCTCCGGCAGATTCCTTTGAAGACCTCCTTGCCGCCGGGATTGATGCCGTCGTCCTGGTAACACCGAATCACCTCCACGGTAAGCAGATTCGCAAGGCGCTGGCCGTCGGAAAGCACGTGTTCGTTGAGAAACCGCTCGCGTCGGATGTCGCCGAAGGGAAGGAGATTATCGATTCTCTCGATCGAACGAAGGCGGTTTTGCAGGTCGGACACAATACGCGCAAACGCAAGGTCTTCCGCAAAGCCCGTGAGATCATCGATCGGGGAGCGCTCGGTCGCATCGTCAGTTGCCACGCGCATTTTTCTTACGATGCCGGGCTGCGCGCGGCTGTGCCCTCCTGGAAACTCGATCCACACCTGTGCCCGCTTATGCCGTTGCCGCAACTCGGCATACATTTCGTTGACGTTTTGCAGTACCTCGTCTCCACGATCGATGAGGTCTGCTGTTTCGCCAGGTCCGCAGTCATGAAAGATGAAGCTGGGAGCGATGTCGTTGACAGTACGGTGAGCGTAATGAGGTTCGACAACGGCGTTACCGGTACGTTGCATGCGCACTACGTTGTTCCTCCCACGTTCGAGGTCACGGTGTTCGGCACGAGAGCAAACCTTGTTTGCCGCGAGGATTCGCTGGCGGTGATTTCCACCGGTGACTTCGGTCTCGAAGAAGAAATCATCCCTGCTGGTGAGTCGCCGCACGCGAGTTTTATCAGTGAACTGCGGGAGTTCGCGGAATGCATCCTGCATGACGGGAGGCCCGAGGTGGACGCGGCAACGGCGCTCCGTAACGTCGCCGTCGTTGAAGCAATGAAGAAGTCGGTGGAGGGGGGCAGGACGGTAAAGGTCGATGAAGTCTGGTCAACGGGGGGGTGAAGTCGTGTCGTTAGATAAGAAGTAAGTCGCTAAATCGCATGACAACGAAAGACGCCGTCATACTTATAACCGGGGCAAGCCGGGGATTGGGCAGAAGCATCGCCGTTCACTGTGCGCGGCAGGGATATTCCGTTGCCGTTAATTTCAACACCGACGAAAACGCTGCGAAGAAATCGGTCGCCTTGTGTGAGCGGAGCAGGGTGAATGATGGCCAGGTTTTCAGGGCGATAAAAGCGAACGTGGCGACCGCCGAGGGGCGTGGCGCATTGATACAGCAGGTTCGGGAATCATTCGGTCGTATTGATGCGCTTGTCAACAATGCCGGTATTGCGCCGCGGGAGCGGAAGGACATCACCGGGACCAGTCTGGATTCGTTCATGGAAGTACTTGACGTAAACCTCGTGGCCCCGTTCTTTCTTTCCCAACGCGTTGCGAACTACTGGATCGTGGAAAAACCGTCGCCTCTCCTGGCGGACGGGTTCAAGATCGTTAACATATCCTCGGTCTCAGCAGAGATGGCGTCACCCAGCCGCGCTGAGTACTGCATATCGAAGTCGGGATTGTCCATGGTTACCAAGCTCTGGGCTTTGCGCCTGGCGGAAGCCGGGATCAGCGTGTATGAACTGCGCCCCGGCATCATGAGTACCGACATGACAAAGAATGTCAGGGAGAAATACGATGCTCTGATCACGGGGGGATTGGTTCCGCAGGAACGGTGGGGAACACCGGAAGACGTCGGGAAAGCGGTCGTTGCCGTTTTGAACGGCGCGTTGCCTTTTTCGACCGGAGCCGTCATCCACGTCGATGGCGGATTACACGTTCAGCAATTATAGCCTTATCATGAGACGCGAGCCATGTTGAAGATTGACCGCACAATTCAGGAGCGCGACCTCGTTACTGCCGTCGAGTCGCTATACGAACTTGCGGCGGATAAGATACCGTCGTTGATATCGGCATGGCCCGGGGAAAAAGGCGGCCCGGTGTACACGGTGCGGGGGAAGTACACGCAGCGGGGCTGGACGGAATGGACACAGGGATTCCTGTACGGTTCGGCGTTGCTGCTGTTTGATGCCACGGGCAACCGGGAGTTCTTCGAAATCGGCCGGGAGCAAACACGGAAGCACATGGCAAAACACGTCAGTCACACGGGTGTCCACGATCATGGTTTCACTATCATCAGCACGTACGGAGCGATCCTGCGATTGATGCATGAAGGCGCCGTTTCCGACGACAGCGGTGAAAGGCGCGCCTGCGAGCTGGCATTGAAAGTAAGCGGCGCGGTCCAGGCGGCACGCTGGACGTCTCTGGGGAGCACCGACGGATTCGTTTATTCCTTCAACGGTCCCCATTCGCTTTTTGCCGATACTATCCGATCCCTCCGGTCACTGGCGCTTGCGCATCAGCTCGGGCACGTCCTCAAGGGCGAACAGGAGGAAGAAGTGAACCTCCTCCACCGGCTTATTGCTCATGCCGAGACCACGGCCAAGTATGCCGTTTATTTCGGGACAGGTAGGGATTATTACGATACCCGGGGACGGGTTGCGCACGAGTCCATCTTCAACGTCAAAACCGGCGCGTATCGTTGTCCCGGCACGCAGCAGGGGTATTCGCCGTTCAGCACGTGGATGCGGGGTCTGGCGTGGATTCTCTGCGGCTACGCGGAACAGCTTGAATTCCTTCAAACGCTGCCGTGTAGCGAATTCGAACCGTTGTATGAAAAAGGCCGGGTCCTCCGGCGATTCGAAGAGACGGCGCGTGCCGTGGCCGATTATTACATCGCGAACACGCCGCGTGACGGAATACCGTACTGGGATACGGGGGCCCCCGGGCTGGCGGAGCTCGGGGATTATCTCGATCGGCCCTCGCAGCCGTTCAATGCGTTCGAACCCGTGGACAGTTCCGCTGCGGTCATTGCCGCCCAGGGATTGATCAGGCTGGGAAGATACTTGCAGCAGAAAGGGGACATGGAGGGAGAGCAATACTACGGGGCTGGTCTTACCGTCGCCCGGCATGTATTCGACGACCCGTACCTCTCGAGGGATCCCGGTCACCAGGGACTTGTTCTGCACTCGGTGTACCACCGGCCGGCCGGGTGGGACTATATTCCCGGGAGTCATCTCGTCCCGTGCGGCGAATCCTCGATGTGGGGGGATTACCACGCGCTTGAACTGGGCCTGTTGATACTGCGTATTGCGCGGCGGGAGCCCTATTACATGTTTTTCATCGATCCCCGCACAAGTGGTCAGGAGTGACCATCGTCTTGATAACATGAGCAGAGAAGAAACCTTCCGTATCATCGAAGTCGAGAAAGCCATCGCGGTGATCCGCCTCAGGGAAAAGGAAAAGTTGTTGGCCGTGGTCGAGGCCCTGGTAGCGGGCGGTATCCGGTGCGTTGAAATAACGATGACCGTTCCCGGAGCCATCGAAGCGATTGCCGAACTGGACGGATGCGTCGAAAACAACGTCGTGCTCGGGGCGGGGACAGTGCTGGATGCGGCGACCGCGTCCCGCGCTATTGAAGCGGGCGCCCGATTTATCGTCAGCCCTGTTTTTATGCGTGAGGTCGTCCAGAAATGTATCGAGCAGAATACCGTCGTAATACCCGGATGCTTCACGCCGACCGAGATTCACGCGGCATGGAAATCGGGCGCTGACGCGGTCAAGGTTTTTCCGGCGGGCTTGTTGGGTGCTTCGTTTCTCAGGAACATCCACGGTCCGCTTCCGGGTGTGAAACTGGTGCCGACCGGCGGGGTCACGGTTGAGAATGCCGCCGCGTGGATCGAAGCGGGCGCCACGGCCGTTGCGGTTGGGACCGATCTCGTGGATAGAAACGCCGTGGAAAGAGCCGATTACCGGATAATAACCGAACGTGCCTTCCGGCTTGTTTCAAGCTTGAAAGACCAGGCATCCGGGAAATGAGTGTTTTGAAAAACGAAGGAGAAGGTCGTGAAGGATATGAAAATCGTTACCTTCGGTGAATTGATGATGAGGTTGTGTCCGCCCGCGCACAAGCGGCTCGTCCAGGCCGGAGCATTGGAGTTGTCGTTTGGCGGGGCCGAAGCAAACGTGGCGGTGGGGCTTTCACAACTCGGAGACGATGCGTATTTCGTTACGGTATTGCCGGAGGATGAACGAGGTGATGCCGCGGAGAATGAACTCCGCAGGTACGGGGTGAGAACGGATTACGTGTTTCGCTCCTCGCACCGGATGGGGGTGTACTTCCTGGAGGCCGGTTATTCCCAGCGCCCGTCGAAGGTCATATACAATCGCGCCGGTTCCGCTTTCTCCCGGTTATCATCCTCCCTCTTCGAATGGCGGGAAATCTTGAACGACGCGTCATGGTTTCACGTCAGCGGGATCACACCTGCCCTGGGCGATAACGTGACCGATGCCGTCATGGAGGCCGTACATTACGCTCATCACGAGGGTATTGCGGTCAGTCTTGATCTTAATTACCGGAAGAAATTGTGGCCCCCGGAAAAAGCGGGCGAAGTCCTTTCCGGCGTGCTGGAATACACCGACGTCCTGGTATCGAACGAAGAGGATATCGAGTCCGTGTTCGGCATCAAGGCCGGGGATACCGACATTGAATCCGGCAAGCTTGCAGTAGAGGATTACCGGCGGGTCGCGGAAACGATGATGCGGAAATTCCCCTCGCTGAAACTCGTTGCAATCACCCTGCGGGAGAGCGCTTCCGCCTCCGACAATACCTGGTCGGCGGTTGCGTGGGACGGGCAACGCTATTACTGTAGCCGGAAATACGACATCCACGTGCTTGACCGCGTTGGCGGAGGAGATGCATTCAGCGCCGGCCTGATCCATGGACTCGTTCGGGAACAGCCGGCCGAGGAAGCCCTGGAGTTTGCCGTGGCTGCGTCCTGCTTGAAGCACGCGGTTCGGGGCGATTTTCCGTTGATCAACCCGCGTGAAATCCTGGCCCTTCTGGCCACGGGTGGAAGCGGCAGGATCCAAAGGTAACGATGACGCGTCGGGGTATTGTCCGGCTTGCAACGAAGGAGTGTTTGCCGAATCAACTGAATGCATTGGCAGTAATCAAGCGAAGCACATCTTTCATTTATTTCTAACACGAAGAGGAATCAACCATGCCCTTGAAGGATTTACGACTTCAATCCCGGCGCCGATCGCGGGAAGAGTTGCTGGAGCACATGAACGCGTTTTGCCTGGAGCCGAAATTCTCCGCCGGTATCTGGTACTTCTCTCCGCCCGACAGCCGTTTCCACAAGAAGTACAAACCGATGCTTAGTATCGAGGAACGACTTGATATTGCCGCCGGTCTTGCCGGGTATGGACTTTCCGGTATCGAGGCGCATTACCCGAACGAGATACATGAGGGCAATCTCGACTTGTGGAGACAGTTCAGCCGCGATACCGGGATACGTTTGATCACCGTGATCCCCTTGCTTTTTCTCGAAGACCGGTTCGAGTGGGGCTCTCTCTCCAACCCGGATCCGGGAATTCGAAAACAGGCAATTGAATTGACACGGCGGGCTTTTGAATTGAACCGCGAGATGGACACGGATTTCGCCGTAATCTGGCCCGGAATTGACGGTTACGAGAATTCGTTCGGGATCGACTTTCCGGCCATGCGCGATCGTTTCATTGAGGGGTTGGCCGAGGCAATGGACGCGGTGCCCGGTGTCCGCGTTGCCTTCGAACCGAAGCCCTATGAACCTCGCGGCCACATCCTGTTCGGGACCACGGCGGAGGGAATGCTGCTCTGCCGCAAGGTTGAGGAGTTGCTGCATGACGATCGCAACACGTCTCTCCTGCGGGATGGGCACGCGCTGTGTTGTATGAATCCCGAGATCGGACACGTTCTTATGGCGTACGAGGATCTGCCGTACGCGTACAGTTGGCCGCTGTCGGAAGCGCGCCTGGCTCACATGCACGTCAACAGCCAACCCCTGGGTAACTTCGACCAGGATTTGAACATCGGCGTCGTGCACCCGGAGCAGTTCGAAGCATTGATGTATGTCCTCAGGATGCATTCCTACGACGGGTATTTTGGCATCGACATCAACCCGGAGAGGATGCCGGTGGACGTTGCCATCAGGATCAACATCGACGCCGTACGCGCCGCCAACGATCGCATCGACGACCTGGACCACGAAGCGATTCTCTTCGCAGTCAATCATCCGGGCGAAGCGCGGGGCTGGCTCGAAGCGTACCTTATTCGCGCGCGCGCTTCACATCCCGAACGTTTGCCCGACCTGTCCGCTCCAACGAGGAGAGAAGCATGACGGAGGCGAAGGAAGTTATCATTTATACTGACGGGGCATGTTCCGGCAATCCCGGTCCCGGCGGCTACGCGGCGATACTTCGTCATAAAAATCATGAGAAAGTCGTTACGGGTGGTTACAGGAACACGACCAACAATCGCATGGAACTTCTTGCCGCTATCAAGGCTCTGGAGACGCTCAAGGAGCCTTGCAAGGTAACGCTGTACAGTGATTCGAAGTACCTCGTGGACGCCATGACCCTCGGCTGGGCAAGACGCTGGCAAGCGAACAACTGGATGCGGAACAAGCGAGACCGGGCGCTCAATCCCGATTTGTGGGAACGCTTGCTGGAATTGACACGAAAGCACAACGTGTCGTTTATCTGGACGAGGGGCCACAATAACGATGAGTACAACGAACGATGCGACAAGCTGGCCGTCGAAGCATCACGGCAACCCGGACTTCCGCCTGATATTCGGAAGTAAATATCGAGCGCGGTGATGGATGACCGATCCCGATACGTTCAAACATGGAAGAAAAAATGAATCCCTGCCTTCTTGGAATTGATATCGGAACCAGTGGGACCAAGGCGATCCTGGTGTCGCCCGACGGCGGCATTGTAGGATCGGTGACCAGGACCTACCCTCTTCACAATCCGAAGTCATTGTGGAGTGAGCAGGACCCGGCCGATTGGTGGCATGCCGTTGTTGCCAGTGTTCGAACCTTGATGGAAGAATGCAGGGTGACACCGGGCGCGATCATGGCGGTGGGTCTTACGGGGCAGATGCACGGCCTGGTAGCGCTCGACCAAGAGGGCGAGGTGCTTCGACCCTGTATCATGTGGAACGACCAGCGCACGCACGAGCAATGCGCGGAAATCACCGGCCTTGTCGGCGAGGACAGGCTCATCCGTATCACGGGCAAACCCGTGCTGCCGAGTTTCACTGCTCCGAAGATCGCTTGGGTGAAGACGCATGAACCGCACGTTTATTCGCGGATCGCCAAGATATTGCTCCCCAAGGATTACATCAGGTACAGGCTTACCGGGGAGTTGTTGAGCGAAGTCTCCGATGCATCGGGAACGTCACTGTTCGATGTCGCCCTGCGTACATGGTCCGACGATATCCTGTCCGTGCTGGATGTACCGCGCAATTGGTTGCCGGATGTTTCGGAATCACCCGTGGTCAGCGCGCATATCAGCGAGCAGGGAAGCAAGGAGACGGGGCTTCTTCAGGGGACGCCGGTCGTGGGCGGCGCCGGCGACCAGGCGGCGGAAGCCGTCGGGTGCGGTATCCTGTCCGAAGGCTCGGTATCGGTTGCGGTCGGGACGTCCGGCGTCGTCTTTGCCGCTACGGATTCGTACCGGTTCGATCCCGCAGGATGCGTGCACGCGTATTGCCACGCCGTCCCCGGCGCCTGGCATCTCATGGGAGTGATGCTGTCGGCGGGAGGAAGCCTGCGGTGGTATCGCGACACGTTGTGCCGCGAAGAGCAAAAGATCGCGGAAGAGGCGGGTGTCGATGTGTACGACGTGTTGACTTCATCCGCCGCCGGGGTTCCCCCGGGGAGTGAAGGCCTGATCTTTCTCCCGTACCTGACCGGGGAACGCACGCCATACGCCGATCCTTACGCACGCGCAACGTTTTTCGGTATGACGCTGCGGCATTCGAAGGCGCACATGACACGATCGGTTCTCGAAGGCGTGGCTTTCGGTTTGAATGATTCGCTCGATCTGATGCGGCGGATCAACATTCGTTTCGAGGCCGTGCGCGTTTCCGGCGGCGGCTCGCGCAGCGAACTGTGGCGGCGTATCATGGCCGATGTTTTTAACACGCGTGTCCAGACGGTCAATGTCTCTGAAGGAGCGGCCTTCGGCGCCGCTTTGCTGGCCGGAGTAGGCGCAGAGATATATAAAGACGTGAAGGATGCATGCGCCCGGACTGTGCGGATCCAGGAAAGTCATGAGCCGGGCGAAGCCGTGGAAGCCTACAGGCGGTATTACGGTGTGTATCGAACGCTGTATCCATCCATTGCGCCGTTGTTTCAGGTCCTGCATGAAATCGGACAGGGGAGTGCCGACTGAAAACCATGCGGAAATTCAACGATATTGTTTCCATGAATAACTGTACGTATGCCTGACAGCTTGCACATTGGAATCATCGGTTGCGGAAGCATGGGCGAAGCCCACGCCCGCTGCCTGCGCGATATCGGGGGAGTCGAACTGGCGTCGTTTTGCGACGTGGAGGAGTCCCGGGCACGGAAGTTAAAGGAAAAATTCAATGGCGCCGATACTACGGTGGAAGCTGGGCAAGTCTTTCGCGACAAGGCGATAACCGTCGTTTACATTTGCACCCACCATGATTCACACGCCGAGCTTGCCATAGAAGCGATCGAACAGGGCAAGCATGTTTTCATGGAGAAGCCCCTGGCACTGAACATGGAAGATGCGGTGAAGATCGGGGAGGTGTTGCAGCGCAAACCTGTTTCCTTCATGGTGGGATTCAAGCTGCGGTTCAATCCGAGCGTCGAAAAAGCGCGCGCGTTTATTGCCAGGCCGGTTCTTTCCATCGGGCAGGTTACCGACGACCGGTGGCCGGATTTGTTCTGGGGAAATGATCCGCAAAAAGGCGGAGGCAACGTTTTGTCGCAGGGATGCCACGCGATGGATATTCTTCGCTTCGTTCACCGGGGCGAACCGGTGCGCGTGTACGCCGAGGGCGGAAACTGCGGGCATCCCCGCCACGATATCATCGACACGTTGGTTGCCACGATCTCCTTTTTGGACGGCGCTGTTTCAACCGTTGCTGTTGGCGATTGCGGAAAGACGTCCGTTGCGTCCAAGTTTTCGTTTCAATTCATGGACGGCAGCAAGTGCGCGCACCTGTACAACCGGCTGAAATCAGTAGCGCTCTCCGATGGAAACAAGGAAACGCGGTATCATTGTCGTGAAGAGCTCGGCTTGATGAACATGAACAGGGCCTTCGTGAATACCCTCTTGTGCAGCGACCCGCCGCCGGTAACCTATTACGACGGGTTGCAGGCGATGCGAATGATTTTCGCCGCGTTCGAATCATTGAAATCAGGAGTTCCGCGGGATATTCCCCGGCAGTATTGAACAGTATAATCTCACGATGCCTTTTTCTGTTGTCCGCATGAATACAATCTCCAAAGGTGAATAGCTATGCGCAGGGTACGGATTGCCACGGTTTCATTCCTGGTTGATGAAAAACCCCACACGGTTGAATTGAACCTGCGACGCTCGCTTGATTATATCAGTGATGCGGCGCGACGAGGCGCGGACATCATCTGCCTGCCGGAAAACGTGATTACGACAAATGTGAAAAAGGATGAAAGACATTTCGTCGAACCGTTTCCGGGTGAAGTCACAGCCGCATTCTGCGAACGGGCGAAAGACGCCGGCTTGCATGTCATCGCGCCCTACGTGGTTTCTGAAAGTGGCAGAAAGTATAGCCAGGCGACTGTTCTTTCACGCGAGGGTGAGATCATCGGCTATTACCGGAAAACCCATCTGACGGGCGTGGAAGCGCAAACGCTGGTTCCGGGAGATGAGTTGCCCGTCTTTCACATGGATTTCGGAACAATTGCCGTCCAGCTCTGCCTCGATATGTACTTCCCGGAGATCACCCGCGTTTACACGGCGAAGGGCGCCGAAGTGGTTTTCTGGCCCACGGTGACACACGGTCCGACGCAGGAAGCGTTGAGTGTACAATTGCGGGCACGTGCGATGGATAATTCGATTATCATGGTGGAATCCAACCTGGCGGGACGTCCGCCCTATGCTCCGTACGAAGGACGGTATTACCCGGGAACGGCGCGAATCGTCGATCACAATGGTGACGTGCTTGTGCAGACTGGTCGCCGACATGGTGTGACGGTGGCTGATGTGGACCTCGATGATGAGCGACTGACAGTGGGATGCGTCCTGCTGCGAGATCCGGATCACATGCGTGAAGATATCCTGCGAGTAGCAAGAATGGATTTGTTCGCGCGGGAATACGCGCGCCTCGCTTCCGGCAACACAGGCGACAAAAATCATGAGTAGCCTGTATGTTCATTTAGCGGTGTACGCATCGTGAACGATCCTGCTCTGGTTATACTTGCGGGCGGGCTTTCCACCCGGATGAAACAACCAGTCGCGGACGATATGAATATTGACCGGGAACTTATGGAGCAGTCTCGAGATCGGCCGAAGGGAATGCTGGGCGTGGGGCCGGGGGGACGCCCGTTTCTCGATTATCTTTTGTACAACGCCCGTGCAGGTGGTGTAAAGCAGGTCGTCATCGTAACGGGAGAAAACGATCGCGTCTTCCGCGATTATTTCGGGAGCCGCGACAGGGACAACGTGTATCACGGCCTGCGGGTATCCTACGTCGTCCAGCGGGTACCGGAGGGGCATTCGAAACCGCTCGGCACCGCGGATGCCCTGCAACAGGTTTTGGAGAGCCGACCGGAATGGCAAGGGACATCGTTGCTGGTTTGCAACAGCGACAACCTCTATTCATCACATGCGTTTGCGGAACTGCTCCGGACGCCCGCTGCCGGCGCGATGATCGGGTACGAAATCGACAGCCTTGGCTTCCCGATGGAACGCATCCTGAAGTTCGGGATCGTCCGTGTTTCGGAGAATGGGTACCTGCAGGAGATTGTCGAGAAACCGCAAGAGGAAACCTTGCAGCGCGTACGGCACGAAAAAGGAAACGTTTACGTCAGTATGAATATCTGGAAACTGCATTGCGATATGGTTTTACCATACCTTGAATCCTGCCCGGTGCATCCACGTCGCGGGGAAAAAGAACTGCCTGCCGCCATTGCTTCCATGGTGCGGGATTATCCCCGCGCGGTGAAGGTCATTCCTTTCCGTGAGCGCGTGCCCGACCTGACCAACCCTGCCGATATCGGTCTGGTGCGGTCGTTTATCTCCCATGCATACAGCGAGAGCCTGTGGTAAGAGCTATGAATAACATGATTGCGCCCTTGATCATTGATGTCGATCCCCATGCAGAGCCCGATGGTTTGGTTCGATTACTGAGGCGACGATACGACAATGATAGCAATGCTTTTCTCGCAGTGGCGCCGGGACGCGTCAATATCATCGGCGAGCACACGGATTACAATGGTTTTCCGGTTCTCCCCTTTGCTATTGACCGTGAAATAAAGATTGCATTCGTCCCTTCCGATGACGATACGGTTGAGCTGACGAGTATGGATGATTACGGGTTGCGCATGTTTCAGGTTCGTGAAGGTCGGTCGCCGTATGCACAGGGCGACTGGGGAAACTACGTCAAGGCCGCGGTCCGCGGCTTCCTGGAAAAAGGCATCATCGATGCACGGCGTGCGCGGGGTTTCAGGGGAATATGCGCGGGAAGCATCCCTGTATCCGCGGGCTTATCCTCGTCTTCCGCGCTGGTTGTCGCGGCGGGTTTGGCGTTCCTCGCGGCGAATGGTGTCGAAATGGATAGCCTTGACTGTGCGGGAATTCTCGCCCGGTCGGAGCGATTCGCGGGCATCGAGGGTGGCGGGATGGACCAGGCGGTTTCGCTGATGGGTAAACAGGACATGGCCCTGAAGATAGATTTCTTTCCGTTAAGAATTCAGCATGTGCCATTGTTGGAAAAACATGTCTTCGTTGTTTGCAACAGCCTGGTACGGGCTTCCAAGACCGCTTCGGCCAGGATGTCGTACAATCGCAGGGTTGTCGAATGCCGCCTGGCCGCGTTGTTGCTGCGGGCCGCGCTTGTTGGACGAACCGGCGTCCGGATTGACGCGAGCAGGCTGGGAGACTTCAACCCGGAGAAAACCGGGCTTTCATGGGAAGACCTGGAGCGGATGGCGGATGAAGTCATGTACGGGAGTCCGCTTCCTGTTTCTGTCATCGCCAATCGCGTGGGCATTTCCGTAGAGGATATCGTGGAAGAATACTGTGCGCTCAGCGACGGTACAGCCTTCGTACAGCCCGGGGAAGGATACGAAGTCTGGAAACGATTCGTGCACGTTGTCACGGAAGCCCGCCGTGTCGAAGAAACGGTTAATGCATTGACGCGTGGCGATGTTACCGCTGTCGGTGCATTAATGAACCTCTCGCATGAAAGCTGTCGTGACAACTACGGGATCAGTTGTGACGAACTGGAAGCGCTGACCGGTATTGCCTTGGAGAGCGGGGCGATCGGTTCACGCCTGACCGGTGCCGGTTTCGGTGGATGCACCGTTAACCTCGTCGAATCGTCCATCCTCTCATCGTTCATCGGAGATGTGAAAACGAAGTACTACGAGGACTATCTTGGCGTCATCCTTGATCCGGAGAGGCGGGATGACGTGTTGTTTCCCTGTCGCGCCTCCGATGGCGCCAGGATTTACCGGTATCGGTAAAAACCCGCGACGTCCCTATCTTGATAGCATTGATGGCTGAGCGAGTGTATCGTGAAACCGCTGACTGATAATCGAAAATACCTCCTACGTCTCTCGACCCAGGCCGGCGACAGGCATTACGATCCAGAGACGCGCACATGCCTGATTGTCCGGGATACGGTGTGGTACGCGATTGCCCTGCTTTTCGACCGGGACAAAGACCGGCGCAGACTCGGCAGCGACCTCCTGGCAACAGTGCAATGCGAGGACGCAACCCATACGCCCGCCACGATGCTGGCAGTTCTATACGAGGTGCCTGATTTACTTGGTCCAGGCGCTGCCGATAATCTGAAAAACAATATCAGAAACGGGTTGGTGCGCGCCGCGGATGTCCAGTGGAGAGACGGCAACGTCAACCACCCCCTTGCCGCGTATTGCACCTTGATCTGTGGCGGAGAAATGACCGGCGAGGAATACGCGGTGGAGCTGGGATACAACCGGCTACGCGAATTTCAATCGGTGGTGGGAAACCGTCGACACAGGAATCGTCGCCAGGCCGAGATGTCGGAATACAACAGCCCCACTTACACGGCACTTGACCTGTGGTTCCTGTCTATCATCGCGGAGCACGCGGAGCATCCCGGAGCCAGGGCGCTCGGCCGGTTTCTCGAGGAGCGTCTATGGCTGGACGTTGCCATGCATTTCCATGCTCCCAGCCAGCAGTTCGCGGGACCCCATTCCCGGTCGTACTTCGACGATTCGCTGGGCGGATTCTCCGCCCTCCACTGTACGATGTACGCCGCTTTTGACAACGACCTGTATCTCGATCCCGGCCTTGCGGAGAAATACAATCATATTTCCAGCCTAGTTCAAAATTCCCTCGTGGCCATACTTACGTATCATGTTCCGGAGGCGGCCAGGAGGATGGCATGGGAAAAACCGCTGCCGATATATTTTCAGAAGACAACCTACGCGGAATCCTATCACGAGAATCACGGTCGCTTCGGTTCCGATAACGAAATGTATCCAGGGGGATGGAGCGATCTTACGACTTACCAATGCGAAGAATTCGCCATGGGTTCGTCCGCGACGCCGTACGTGAACGGCGGGCATTCCGATTGTTTCATCGTGCGAATCCGGCGGGCACCGAGTATCAGCGATACGAACGACTTTAGGTCTATCTTCACGAGGGGCGTGTTCAACGATTCGCTTCCCGGCCGCAGAAATTTCTGTCACGTAACGCAATCGGAGGTCGATGAAAGTTATCTGTACGAGGAAGGAAGATGCGCCGTGTTTCAGTATCGCAACCAGGCCATTGTCTGTTACGCTCCAAAGCGGAGCGGCCACATCGGCGTGAGGAGCTTTCGCGTGGACCTGGTTTGCGGACAGAGCGGCGACTTCGATGATCTGCGAGTTGACGGGACGCCGGTACAAAGGTTTCCGTGCGAATTCGACGCGGGGTCGAAG
>JAJRXL010000180.1 GCA_024276335.1 Bacteroidota bacterium | reverse complement strand
GGCTCGTTTCAAACCAACCTGCCGCGCTCGGGCACGGGCGCTCTTTTGCACACGACTCTTCCGGCCGCAGAGGAATGGAGATTGCTTTTGGGCCAAATGTCCATTATCCTGAGAGAGGTCGTGTTCAAGGGAAGAAGCCTGGACGCGGAAAAATACCTGGACGACTCCGGTGTGACAAAGTACGAGGATCCCTACAACTGGTAGAAAAACCATGGCTTGCCGGTTCCGCAGGGACGACATGGATGCACATCCAACGCAACGTGAATTTTGAACAAAGGACTTCCCGCCATGCGTAAACGACATCTCTCCTTGTGGCTGTTGGCGGTCACGATGCTGGCCTTGCCCGCGGCCCTTCGCGCCCAGGCCGTCATCACGCTCGATTCGAGCGTCGCGTACCAGGTCATGCGGGGCTGGGAGGTCGGGACGTACGTGGCCTCGCCCTGCGAACCCTACTTCGCCGCCCTGCGGGATTCGCTTGTGCGCATCGCCGTGGACGACGTCGGCATCAACCGCCTGCGCCTCGAGGTGCGGAGCGGCGCGGAGAACACCGTGGATTACTATGCACGCTGGGTCGCCGACGGCTGTCCCGCCCCCCCGGATTCCGCCTACTACTCCTGGAGGCGGAACCGGTACGCCACCGTCAACGACAACCCCTATCCGAATACGCTTGACGAGGCCGGGTTTCATTTCACCGAGCTGGACTGGGAAGTGGAGAACATCGTCATGCCCATGCGGCAAAAGCTGGAAGCGCGCGGCGAGCGCCTGTTCGTCAACCTCCTGTACGTGGCCTTCACCGGCCAGATCGAGGGCGGCGAGTACCACCACGACGAGCCCGACGAATACGCGGAGTTCATGCTGGCCGCGTTCCTGCACCTGCGCCGGAAGTACAACCTCGTCCCCGACGCCCTGGAAGTAATCCTGGAACCGGACAACGTGCGACAGTGGAGCGGCACGACCGTGGGCGAGGCTATCGTCGCGGTGGAGAAAAAGCTGGCCGAGCGCGGTTTCCGTCCGCGGATCATCGCGCCCTCGTGCTCCAACACATCCGCCGCAATCACTTATTTCAACCGTCTTGTCCGTGTGCCGGACGCGGTGGACAAGCTCGACGTGTATTCCTACCATCGGTACGGCGCGTCCCTTTCGGACGTGCGGAAGATCGCCGCCGCTGCGAAGCAGTACGGCCTGGAAACCGCCATGCTGGAATTCTGGTTCGGCCGCGCAACCTACGAGGTGCTGTTCGAAGACCTGCGCGAGGGCATGAACTCGGCCTGGCAGGGCCGGGTGCTGCGGGGACTGTTCATGGTGGCTACCGGTGATACCACGGTGAAAACCATTGCCTTCAATCCCGACACGAAGTACAACCGGCAGGTGTTCAAGTTCGTCCGGATGGACGCGGTGCGCATCGGAGCGCGGAGCGACGCGGAGAAGTTCGTCCCGATCGCCTTCATTAACGCCGACCGAAGCCGCGCGGTGGTGATCAAAGCCTCGTCCGGCGGCGCGTTTTCCATCCGTGGCCTACCGCCGGGCCTTTACAGCG
>JAJRXL010000004.1 GCA_024276335.1 Bacteroidota bacterium | reverse complement strand
TTTCCCTACGTTCCCCTGTATCCTTTTCCGCTCTCACGTGTTTTTCAATATGCCATGAAACTCCGCCTCCATTTCCTAGCCATTTCTTCCCGGCGTGCTACCGCACATACGCACATACGCATTCACCCATCTACTCATCTACTCATTCACCCTTTTCCTCCTCTCCTGCTCCGAACCGCCCAGCACGCCCCCGCCCTATGTACGTACGGTATTCCTGAGCGAGGAGTACGCCGGCGTGACACACGCCTCCCTGCGCCTGACGTTTTACGACACCACAGGAACGAGGGAGTTCGCCCTGCGCCGGGACGGGGCGCTGATCATGGAAGGAGTGATGCAGGCGGGCGACACGGTTCTTGTGGACACCTCTCTGTTACCCGCACGCAACTACACGTACCGGGCGTACCGCCTGCGCGACGGCGCCGTGCGCGACTCCAGCGCGTTGCTGCAAGTGACGACGATGGACACGACCTCGCACGACTTCACCTGGGAGATCACATACCTCGGCGACGGGCAGTCCTACCTCAAGGACGTGTTTGCCATAAGCGACACTGACGTCTGGGCAGTGGGACAAATATATCTGCGGGATTCCACGGGTGGCTTCGGCAAGATGTACAACGCAGCGCATTGGGATGGGAAGAAGTGGAAATTGCATGCAGGGACTTATGTGCCCTTCAACTGTGTCTTTGGTTTTGCTTCTAACGATGTATGGATGGGGACCTCTGCACCCTATCATTGGGACGGTCATAATTGGAAAGGATATAATGTTCAAGGGATCTTTAATGGTTGGATAAACAAAATCTGGGGCCGTTCATCGTCCGACCTGTACTTTGTGGGAGATAACGGTTCGATCATGCACTACGACGGACAGAAGTTCGAACGACAGGAGAGCGGAACAGAGGTGGGACTTACCGATATCTATGGGGTGTGGAAAAATAAAATCTACGCCTGTGGAGAACTCTTCGCCGGGGTTGTTCTTGAGTATGACGATTCCAGATGGTCGGTCATAGATTCCTTATCCGGAAACGGTCAAACCGCTCGGTTGACGGTTTTCTGCACCAAGGATTTTTTTGCTCTCGGCGGGGACAGCACCTGGTATATCGACCGCGGCTGGGGAAATGTGCTTCTTCATCCGCCCGCTTTCGTCGCCCGGGGAAAGCTTCCCTTCGGTAAGCCGGTCGGTGTATTCAGTATTCGCGGTACGGCGCGAAATAATGTTTTTGCCGTTGGCGGCTGGGGATTCTTGATGCATTACAATGGAATGACCTGGAAATGGATAGAGGAGACATGGTATGACGACGGCTTTCTCTCATCCCTAAGCGTGACCAAGGATAAAGTATATGCAGTAGGGGACAGAGGAAACAGAGGGTGGGTTGTGGTAGGAACACGTAAATAATATGTGAGGCGTGTTCATGAACAAACAGCGTCCTATGCCAGCAACGATAAAAAAGTCGAAGGAGTCGCGCGCAACCTCCACTCCCTCTTCGCCCTTTGCATGAAATACGAGCTCCCGCCTACGCCATGTCTCCGGCGGAGCAGCCGGGGTTTAATCCCTGGCTCACGACAGGTATGTCTAAAGTGACAACCCGGCGATTTGCCGGGTACTTAACTTTGAACCTATTTCTTCTGTCCCGCTTTTTCCAATCCCATGGCCTTGGCCACGGTGATGCCGATAACGGCCGGGCTTTCCGCGATGTGGACCTTCGCCTTCTTCAGGGCCGCGACCTTGTCGGCGGCCGTGCCCTTGCCGCCGGAGATGATCGCGCCCGCGTGACCCATGCGACGCCCGGGCGGAGCGGTCTGCCCGGCGATAAACGCCACTACCGGCTTCTTCACGTACTTGCGGATGAACGCCGCTGCTTCTTCCTCCGCAGAGCCGCCGATCTCCCCGATCAGCACGATAGCCTCCGTGTCGGGATCATTGTTGAACAGCTCCAGGGCGTCCACGAAGGTCGTCCCGATCACCGGGTCGCCCCCGATGCCGATGCAGGTTGACTGCCCGATGCCCAACTCCGTCAACTGGTGCACGGCCTCGTAGGTCAGTGTGCCGCTGCGGGAGATCACGCCCACGTTGCCTTTCTTGTGAATGGGCGCGGGCATGATGCCGACCTTGCACTTTCCGGGAGAGATGATGCCCGGGCAGTTGGGGCCGATGAGACGGGCGCCTTTTCTCTTCAGGTAATGGTAGACCGTCACCATGTCGCGGGCGGGAATGCCCTCGGTTATGCACACGATGAGAGCGATGCCCGCGTCCGCCGCTTCCAGTATGGCGTCGGCGGCGAAGGGCGGGGGAACAAAAATGATGGAGACGTTGGCCTTTGTCTCCTTTACCGCTTCAGCTACGGTGTTGAAAACAGGGACGCCGTCGAACGTGGCGCCGCCTTTCCCCGGGGTCACTCCCGCAACGACTTTCGTGCCGTACTCCATCATCTGGCGGGTATGGAACGACCCTTCGCCCCCGGTGATGCCCTGCACCACGACCCGGCTCTTTCTGTCGACAAGGATGCTCATTGATTCTCCGTTAAATGCTGTGCTGTTCTTTCATCTTCGAAAAAGATCAAAAATCAAATAAATGTAGCCATTTACCGAGATGGGAACAAATTCGAACCGCGATGGATGCCCGGATGATTTACCGGATTGGCGGATACGGCCGGCCCGCTGCCGTGCAAAAACAGCCGGGGGATTCATCCCCGGGAAAACTGAGCCCTAAACTCAATGCCGTAAGCGTCTCGATAGTTTAAAACGAAGCTGAACAGAAGGTTGAATGGTACCGGGCGATCTCTGAAATGGAATGGAGATTGCGTCGGGCCTTCCGACCCTCGCAATGACGGAGTGAACGTGCGGCATCACGTCTGTCGTCCGTGGTCCGTAGCTCCTGGCTCGTAGCTCGTGGTTCGTAGCTCGTGGATATTCGCCAATCCGCAAATCCGCTAATTCGGAAATAATTTAGCATTTAGAATCCAGCATTTAGCACTGCTCTACCGTTGCAAGGATGGCGTCGAGATCGGCCGGGACGGTTTCCACCCCCCGCGGTGAAAAACGCGCACCGCAGTGGCAGCATGCTCATCAGGTTTTCAGCTTTTTCTTCTTGGCGGCGGGAAAGAGAACGTTGTTCAGTATGAGGCGGTAACCGGGCGAGTTCTTGTGCAGCCGCAGGTCCGTGGGCGGATCGCCTACCTGGTGCTGGTAATCCTCGGGATCGTGGCCACCCAGGAAGGTGAACGTCCCCCGGCCGTAGTTGCCGTGCAGGTACTTCACTTCCTCGGTGCCTTCCTTCATGCCCAGCAAAATGACGCTCTTCTTGATAAGCGAGCGGCGGAAGGCCGTGGTCTGCCCCAGGAATCCCTTTATAACGTTGACGTGATCCTGTGTCAGCATGGACGGCACCGGGTCGTACTTGGCGGAAAATGAAAACAAGGTGAAGTAATCCGCGTCGGGGTTGCCGCCGAACTGCGGCGTCATGTCAATGTCGGAGTACTCGTACACGTAGGGATCCATGACGAGCTTGAAACCCGTGAAGGCGAGGCACTCGGAATAGTCAAGTTTTTCCTGGCAATCGGGATCCGGCGGATCGCCGTCGAACATCACGTCGGCGATGTCGGTATTCTTCGCGGCCAGGGCGATATCATAGGTGTCCGTGGCCGAGCACATGGCGAACATGAACCCGCCCGCGCCGATGTACTTCTTGATCTCGCGGGCGACCGCCTTCTTGAGCTCCGAAACTTTCTTGAAGCCGAGCTCACGCGCTTTCGCCTCGTACAACGCCTGCTGCTGGATGTACCACGGGTACGTGCTGAACTGCGCCCAGAACTTCCCGTACTGCCCGGTGAAATCCTCGTGGTGGAGATGGAGCCAGTCGTACTCGTAGAGCTTGCCCGCAAGCACCTCGTCGTCCCACACCTTTTCATAGGGAATTTCCGCGTACTCCAGGGCAAGCGTCACCGCGTCGTCCCAGGGCTGGAAGTTCGGGGGCACGTACACGGCGATCTTCGGCGCTTTCTCCAGCCGGACCACGTCCATGTTGACATCCGGGCTCTGGACCTCTGCGTAGATGGCGGAGGCGGTCGCGGCGTCGAGGGCCTGGAAGGTCACTCCACGGATGCGGCACTCGGTGGCGATGGCGTCGGTCCAGGGCGCCATGAACGAACCGCCCCGGTAATTCAGCAACCAGTCCACCGCGTAGCCCTTGGTCAGCGCCCAGTACGCGATGCCATACGCCTTGAGATGATCGGTTTGCTGGAGGTCCATGGGAATGAGGATGCGCGAT
>JAJRXL010000179.1 GCA_024276335.1 Bacteroidota bacterium | reverse complement strand
ACATCGGCAACTGACAAATGACAGGAGAAACACCATTCGCAAGAATTACGATGCTCAACGTGTCGTAACTCGCCTTCCTGCGTGGGTGAACGCGAAGCCGAAATACAGCGCTTGCGGGGTCGCCTCTTTTCAACCTCGCAGCCATCAGTCGCATTGCTCCGCGGGGGTCCTCGATATTGAAACGGGTATCCTGGATCACGTAGGCCGTTACGCTGTCAAGAGCCCAGTTCCCCGCGTTGGATACGCGAAGTATGACGGGAAATAATGCAGGAACGTAGGTGGAATCAACAAACCGCACGGAATCCGGGCCGCTGAGGAAACATGTCAGCATGGGCTCTCCGGCCGATTCCATGTATAGCGGGTAAACACACTCAAACCACCGATCGCCCAGCGAGGAACTGCGGTAGCGCACCTTGATATCCTTGACAGTCGCATTACGCGGCTGCGAAGTAACCGTGAGATACCATTTCACGTTTACCGACCTGAAAGCATTCACCTGGCCGATGTCCCGGCAGGAATCCCGGGATGACTGCGAAGAAAGGGCGAACCCGGGAGGCGTAACGATGCACGCTTCAACGTCTTGCAAAAACAGGCTGCTGATATTTGTCAGTGTCAGGTCCAGTTCGAAGGGGTCGGGGCGATACGTTCCCGACGTCGTACGGTAATGGAGCGTATCAGGTCCCGATACGTCACAAAGCAACGCCACGTCGAGAGGAGCGATGGACAACATGCGCTCGCACGAATAATCCATCTCATCACTGCTGTGAGCCACGGCTTCGATCCGCAGGCGCCGCGCGTTCTCGGAATTCGAAGCATAGAGCATCCAGGTGACATTAATGGTATCTCCCGGCGCCAGAACGCGGTTTATACTAATGAGCGTCTGGGCTGACGGTTCCTGGATCGATATTCCCTGTCCATCCGGAACAAATAACTGGACATATGAAATGAACGTGGGCAAGTTGCCGGAATTCCATAGGAAGTATCGAACGGGAAAAGGGTTCGGGGTCAGGGCAGTGCGGGAGGAATTAATGCCGATGGAATCCGGAAGCTCCAATCTGCACTCGACTTTCAGATCACCCGCCTTGGGAAGACACAAGATTTTTTCGCAGAACGACGGCATGATGTCAATAAGCGTCGACGGGTTCTGACCGAGGACTTCGCTCTCGATCTTGAAGCATTTTCGCCCGGGCAATTTACGCGTGAACCGTACTGTCCACGAGACCTCGGGAGTGGTATCGCCACCTTTCCAAACATCAACCATCGCGGGCACGAAGAATTTCCATTCCGGTTGCCCGGGTGGATCCAGCTCGAATCCCGGCGGAAGCAGAAGACGTGCCCGGACACTATCCGCAGCTATCGTACCGAAGTTCCGTACCTTCACCGCGACCGGAAACGGATTCGGCGCGTACTCGCCGCTACCATCATTAAAGAATAATGAATCGGGCGCGATCACATCACATCGCAAAACAGGACCAGGCATGGGAGGAATGCTGATTTCAACCACGCACTTTGCCGAATCCGCCCCCTTTGTCCTGACCCACACTTCGATCTTATACGTCTTCAAATCCGTAGAAGCCGGGTGCGTAATCCGCCACCTGACCTTGCCATGCTCACCGGGTTTCAGTTGCGCAGGAAAGAGTTTCTTGATCTGATGATTGCCCGGCTCGGAGACTAACCGAAGATCAGGCACCAGATTGACCGTGGCATATATATCACCCGTTTTTTCGCCGCCATCATTCCGCACAACGAGATCGAGCGTAAACGGCATGGGTTCATACCTGAACGTCGCGGTGTTCACTTTTATTTCGGGAACGGTAAGTGCGCAGTTCAATATCGGGCCGGTCGGGGGAATCCAAATTTTCTTGCAACATTTCAATGGCTGGTGGTTATCAAATCGTGTTTCGATGCAAATACGGACGGAATCTCCCTTGCTACGCTTACGCACACTCAACAGCCAGCTTGCCACCGACCGACCGCCATCGGCGGCAACGTTGACTGGGTTTCCGGGTTGGGAAAGGCTCGACGGTTCCACAAGTTCAAAATCCTGGGGGTCAACAATGATTGTTGCCCGGACATTCTTTGCTTCGAGATTGCCGTAGTTAAAAAGCTCGATACGCACTTCAAACGGATCAGGGGAATACCGCGTCGTCGCCGGGTCCCACAGGGGGAGAGCAGGGATATCCAGCGAACAGTTAACTTCGGGAAGCTTGGCGATTATCAGTTTCCCCGCTTTGAATATCGGGTTCAAACAACCCCGCGCGAATACCCAGTCCTGTATGTAGAGATCACAGTCACGACTGAACGCGGTGAATCGCAACATGGCGAGGATACCTTTGCCGTTAATCGGTTTCGGACTGAGAATTTTAAATTGAACGCCACCCGGTATCGCGTACCATTCGATTTGTACGCCATCAAGGAGATATCCATCCGTACTGATACCGAGAAACCGACAGCATCCAACATCGAATAAAACTTTAAACTCCGCCGTATTAAAGGTATCGTTGACGCTGTCCTCGAGGATCAGCGGAACGTCCACATTATCACCCCGAACAACCGTAACTTCACCCAGTGAAATCCGGACGGGTTTGAACTGGGAAGGATCACGAGGACTTTTGTAGGTCGTGATCTTCGTATCATAGCCCGGGCATCCCGGCAACGCAACAGGAAGCCCGACAGTTACTTCAACAGTGCGTTCTGTTCCATCAGGGCATTCCGATCGATATATAATTTCACATTCCAAGAAACGATGGCTAATGGTCGTATGGATATCTTTGTAAATAGCTTCCAGGTCGTCGCCGGTAGGTGAGCTGTAATACTTGCCCCCGGTTTCCTGGGCAAGAAGCTGAAGAGGATACTCATCGGCATCGGATCCCAGGCCTACGGTAAAAACACGGATGTTGTTCGCCTTGGCCAGGGCGATAACTTGCAGGAAATCATAGACGAGGCTGGAGTTTTCCTGTCCATCGGTGAGCAAAATCACGGCTTTGCAGGGATTCACCCCCTTACTGATAACCTCCTCCAGACCTTTTCCCGCTCCATCCCACATCGCCGTCATGCCGTTGGGTACAAGGCCGTCAATCGCGCTTTTCAATGCCTGCTTATCGCTCGTGATAGGCATATCGACGGATACGTCACTCGAGAAGCTGACAACCGTGGCCTGATCGCACTTATCATCCATGAGATCGACGAAAGCCTTTCCAGCCGTCTTGGATTGCTGCATTTTCTGCGGTGTCATGCTGGAACTGCGGTCGAACACCAGCGCGACGCTCATGCAACAGGTGCCATTGGGATCGGGGCAAGTAATATCAAAATCCGTGATAATCTGCCCGTTCTCTTTCAACGTGATGTTTTCTTTCTTGAGATCGTAACGTGGTACGCCGTTGCACGTCACGGAAAAAAAGACCCGTACTTCAGGGAAGTTAAAACTGTTCACGCGATTGATTTCGAGCACGGGCTGGGCGGAGAGAGGAGATGACGATATCAACGCCAGCATAACAAGGCACAGTACCGCGTCTATCAGTGTATGGACTTTATCAACCTGGAGAGGACCGTTCATCGTAACAACGAGGTAAAGATGTAAGCGCCACCGCCTGGTGTGCACCTCATAGTGACATATTGATACTTCTAAAAGCGCTGTTCATTCGGTTCCAATGCGTATCCGTCAGAGGCGGATGAGGCAATCTGATCCAAATCCGCAGATCGCTTTCCCGCCGCGGTGCGGGCCACTTCGTGAAAGGGACCACTTTCGTGGCGGGCTTCGCCTTCGCAATGACTGGTTTTTTGAGAATTCATATTATAACGTGCGATACCGGGCAATTGATTGCCCGAGGCAGCAATGAGTATAAATTCGCTTTCTACGCGCTACCGAGCAAGAATCATTTTCATGACCTTCGTGTACGCTCGTGTTTCCAGCTTGTAGAAATATATCCCGCTCGGTAGTTCCCCGGCATCAAATCGAACCGCGTACGCGCCCCCTTTCTTGAAGCTGTCAACAAGAGTTTGGACCTCGCGCCCGAGAGCGTCGTACACCACCAGCCGTACATGTGTATCCTCCGCTATCGAAAATCGTATCGTGGTGTTGGGATTAAACGGGTTCGGCTGATTTTGTTCAAGATCGTACGTTCCCGTGCTGCCAAGGGGAATAATGCATTCGCCACTGACCGTGAGGAGTCCATTCTCCACGAAAGTATAAACCTCTCCCTCGTTGATATTCCAGTCGGTAAAGATCAGCTCCGATTGGGCGATTTTCAACGAATTCGATCCATCACCGAACACGGCTTCAAAGGTGAGATAGACCAGCGGGCCGGAACCCTTGGAAAGTGGACTTCCCGTCGTCTCGTCGAACACTTCCACCTCGCTGCGTCCCACCAACGAAGCACGTGGGGTTATCCAGCCGTATTCGGTCAACGTTCCTTTCGAATAAGCGTCGTAGAATCGCACTACGTTGTCATCGAAACGAATGCGGAAGCGATAGCTTCGGATGCCCTTGCCGATGGTCTCGTCGATGTACACCGGCACCTGGATCTTGTCGCCGAAACGACCCACGTTGTCGCGCGGTATCGTCAGCGTCGAGATCTTCGGCGCGCCCTGGACGAACAGCGTT
>JAJRXL010000178.1 GCA_024276335.1 Bacteroidota bacterium | reverse complement strand
GTGGTGGACCTGCACTTGCACGCCGCCACGGGTCTGCTGCGGGCGGCCACGCATGGACGGAGCATTTACGAAGTAGCGGTCACTGTTCCCGTGGAACTGGAAGCCTTTCACGCCACGGTTGAAGGCATCGACATTGTGCTGCGCTGGAGAACGGCAAGAGAATCGAACAACTACGGCTTTAAAATCGAACGGCGTTTTGGCGAAGGCGCGTGGACGGAAGCGGGTTTTGTCGCAGGTTCCGGAACGACTACGCAAAAACAGAATTACTCCTGGCGCGAACCCCTGTCATCGTTGCCGCCAGATGTGAAAGAAGCCTGGTACCGGTTGCGGCAACTGGACAACGATGGATCGTTTGAGTACTCCCACTCCGTCCGGGTGGAAATTTCACGAGAGTCTCCGGCGCGCTTCGCCCTGGAACCGAATTACCCCAATCCCTTCGGGTTGTCATCGCTTTCCGGCTCACCCGTAACCACGCTCACCTACGTCATTCCCGAAGACGGCCTCGTACGCCTTACCATTCGTGACACGCGCGGAAGAGAAGTCGCGACATTGGTGAATGAACGGAAAAGATCGGGCGCTTACATCACTTCGTTCGACGCGACCGGTCTGCCGACGGGAGCGTATTTTGTCCAGTTGACGCTGAACGGCAAACGGACGGTCAGAAAGTTGAGCGTTATGAATTGACACCCGGCTCGTGGGAAAAAGACCATTCAGGCTTTATCCGCATGTAAAGCTGAGGTCAGCTGAGATAAAGACCTTGCTGCCGACAAATCCAGACGCGAACACAAAGAACATGCGATGGACAAGCGTCTCGATTACGCGCAACAACGCTTCCCGTATCTTTCGACTTTCTCATCTCATACTTGGCTTCGCATTGGCAATTTCCCTACCTTGTTCCCGGTTTAGATGAAAGGAAATACATGACATATAAAGCTATTCTGGTCTTGGAAAACGGCGCCGTATTCCGGGGTGCCTCATTCGGTTCGAAAGGAGAGACCACCGGCGAGGTGGTTTTCAACACGTCCATGATGGGTTACCAGGAAATTCTCACTGACCCTTCTTATGCAGGACAGATCGTGACTATGACTTCGCCCATGATCGGCAACTATGGCGTGAACAAGGAAGACGTCGAATCCACACGGCCATGGATCCGCGCCCTGGTAGTGAAGGAATACAGCGACCGCTTTAGCAACTGGCGCGCGGAAACTTCATTGCACGAGTACCTGCGGGAGCACGATATCCCCGGCATAACGGACATCGATACGCGCCAACTGACACGAATGATCCGGGAGCTCGGCGCCATGCGCGGCATCCTCAGCACGGAAACGGACAACGTGGAGGCGCTGTTGGAACGAGCAAAAGCTTCTCCGGTCATGAGCGGACTCGACCTTGCCTCGAAAGTCACGACGGGGGAAGCGTACCATTGGGAACCGGCCCACGTATCGAACGGCTTCGACGTCTCCGTATCATCGACGGAACCGGCCTTCAACGTGGTGGTGGTTGACTTCGGCGTCAAGCATAACATCCTCCGCCGCTTACACGCCCATGGTATGAAATTGCATGTCGTCCCGGCTTCAGCTTCGGCCGATGATATCCTGGCCCTGGAGCCCGATGGAATTTTCCTGAGCAACGGTCCCGGCGACCCGGCGGCGGTGACGTACGCGATCGAAACCATCCGGGATCTTATTGGCAAAAAACCTATCTTCGGCATCTGCCTTGGACACCAGCTCCTGGCACTGGCACTGGGCGCAAAAACCTACAAGCTGAAATTCGGTCACCGGGGCGCGAACCATCCCGTGAAGAACCTGCGCACATCCGTAGTGGAAATGACATCCCAGAACCACGGGTTCGCCGTGGATGCCGACTCCCTCCCCACCGACCTGGAATTGACACACCTCAACCTGAACGACAACACCGTGGAAGGTTTCCGGCACCGTTCGGAACCGGTCTTCTGCGTACAGTACCATCCCGAGGCATCCCCGGGACCCCATGACAGCGACTACCTGTTCAGCCAGTTCAGGGAAGTAATGACCAGCGAATTCACTGCTTAGTGAATAGGTAGTCGGAACGAGGGCCGTTGCAGGAGTAACGGTCAGTCTCGCAAATCTCGTTATCCCATTTATGCAAGAGACATCAACGTTCAAGAGGAGTCACTTTATTTAAAGTAAAGGCGACTCCTCTTGCATGAGATCTCTCTTTCGAAAACGAATTTATCAAGGCCGAAAAAACACAGTCAACAATTCCCGGGTAATCAGACCACTGTGGATTTTGTCTCTACGCGTTTCTTTCCGTTACCGTTTCGTGGCGTTTCCACTGCAACGTCGGGCACTTTCACCTGCGAAAGTTCGGGAGTCGCGGGCAAGCTCGCTTCCGTTACCAAAGGATATGTCCGTTCAGGCAGATCCTTTTCCTTCACGGCAGGCTTCCAGCTATGCGGGATGGCGCCGGAGCGGAAAAGCTTATACAGGGAGCGCGCGAGGCGATACGGTGAATAGAGTTGTTTCCAGGCCCAGCGCCACAGGCGATCCATCGACTCGGGCGTGAAATTCTTGTGCGACCAGACGAGGTGGTAGGCGTCAAAATTTCCCGGTTGATCGAGCATGACATCGTATTTCGTGATGTAACGATCGTAGAGCTTGGTCGCCGGGAAAGGCGTCAGGATACAGGTCTGGTTGGAATCAAAAGGGACTTTTTTCAATGTCTTGATATCCTCGCGAATCTGTTCCTCGGTGTCGTTTTCGTACCCGATCATGTACGTGGTATGAACATAGATATGGTTCTCGTGCAGCTCTTTAATTGTTTCAATCAGATTGTTCACGGAAGTGCCCTTGTTGACGCTCTC
>JAJRXL010000177.1 GCA_024276335.1 Bacteroidota bacterium | reverse complement strand
GTGAAGGTATGCCGTAAGCTGTCAGTACAGAAACTCGCCCTTTACATGCTGAGGGAAGACCTTCTGCCGAAAACGAAGGGGCTGAATTTTGCGACGGCGAGCCGTGCTCTTGTTGAAGGTGCCCTCCTGGGCCTTTACGAGTACGATGCGTATAAGAAAAAGGATAAAACCCGGACAAGCCGCAAAGCGCAAAAAGAAGAGGGGAAAAAAGAGCTCACGGATCTCGTGCTTGCGACACCGGACGAAGGGCATCAAACGACGCTCAAGCAGGTGATAGAGCAGACCACTGCGGTAGCGGAAGCCGTGTACAAGGCGCGCGACCTCGGCAATGCACCTTCGAACGAGGTCACACCGGAAGTCCTGGCGAAGACCGCGATGTCGCTGGCCAAGAAGTACCATCTGAATGTCGTGGTACTCAAGAAAAAGGAAATCGAGTCCCATAAGATGGTGGGACTGCTGGCGGTGAACAAGGGCAGCGCCAACGAACCGCGTTTCATTATCCTTGAACATAATGCGAACAAGAAGAGTTATCCCTGTGTTGTTGTTGTCGGAAAAGGCGTCACCTTCGACTCCGGCGGTATTTCCATCAAGCCTTCCGCGAACATGGCGGAGATGAAGATGGATATGGCGGGAGCCGCCGCCGTGATAGGCATCATGATGGCTGCCGCACGGTTGAAATTGCCTATCCGGCTCATAGGCTTGATTCCGTCCACCGACAACATGCCGTCCGGCAGTGCGATCTGCCCTGGCGATATCATCACGTATTCGAACGGGGTCTCGGTGGAAATCGATAACACGGACGCGGAGGGGCGCTTGATCCTCGCCGACGCGCTGTTGTACGCCCAGCGTTTCAAGCCCCGCTGTATCATCGATCTAGCCACATTGACCGGGGCCTGCGTAATCGCCCTCGGCGCTCATAGCACGGGCATGATGGGAACCGATGATTTTGTAAAAGCGCTGCTGAAGGAAGCGGGTGATCGGACGTACGAGCGTGTCACGGAGCTTCCCATCTATGAAGAATATGAAAAGCAGCTTAAGAGCGAAGTGGCTGATGTCAAGAACGTTGGAGGGAGAGAAGCCGGAGCTATAACCGCTGCTCTCTTCCTCAAGAAATTCGTCGGGGAGTATTCGTGGGTTCACCTGGATATCGCGGGGACGGCAATGCTTACCGAAGCCGGGGAATACACACCCAAGGGAGCCAGCGGCATCGGCGTGCGGCTGATCGTCGACGCTCTGTCACATTGGAAAAAATCCTGACCGGGGTTTTCGGGGCCCGTCGGGTTCACGGGTTTTGCCGAACGCGGAGCGTGAAAACGCCCCGCGTTTTGTTTTAGAGTCCTATCCCGATGGAATAGTAGAGCATGGTTGGACCGGTGACGATGAAATGCGGGCTGGAAGGACTTTTTATCAGGAAGCTCTTTCCGATACCGAACTGTGAGGGTCCGATCGGCGTGTCGAACGCCAGGGCGATACCGATCCCGTGGTGCAGGTCCTTGAAGCGGATCGCTTCCGGAACGGTCCAGATGCTTCCCAGGTCGTACCTGAAACGCAGGTACGTGTCGAACAGGATACGGATCGGGAGCTGGTAGCGGTATTCAAGGCTGGTGGCGAAGAGCTGACGGCCTCGCAGCTCATACTCGCGCATGCCCCAGAAAGACATCTCGCCCCCCAGAGCGAATTGCTCGGTGAAAGGTAGGGTCTTATCCGCGTAGCCAAACCGGATGCGGGGATGAATCGTGTGGGGACCCACGGAAAAGTACGCACCGTAATCCGCAGACACTTTAAAGAACGCGATGGTGCTTCCCAAGGCGCGCTGAGCCGAACGGTACGTGATGTTGAGATGCATACCGGAACGGGGAAAGGGGTACCGGTCCTTGGAATCGATCAGCGAGCGTAGTTCGATAGCGCCGATGCGGTTTTTTTCATCTGATTCCAGTATGCCGGAAATGTATCGAAGCGAGTGGTCCTCGAAAACCAGCGAGGCGGTCACGTTGCCGAAGCGCTCCAGCGTGGTACCAAGGCTGAACGAGGCGCCGGCGATGATGGTGCGATAGAGGCCGGACGGCTCCCGCTTGAACGTCGCCGTACTCCCGGTCGGGACGGAACGGTACCGATCCCAATCCGCAAGGTCGTAATACACCTGCGCGTTGACGAGAACGTTGGTCCAGAACAACCGGTTGGAGCGGAAATTGAATTCGTACCGCCGGTTCTTCTTCCCTCCGAAGAAACCGAAACTGAGCGATGCGCCGGAACCGAGCAGATTATCATCCCGCAAGTCGACCGCTATCTGGGCATTGCGTTCGTTGTCCGCCCGGATGCCGAGACGCACCATGCGCGCGGATCGTTCTATGACGTTCAAGGTCAGATTGTAGACGGAATCGCGTTTCTGGATGTCGATGCCGACGTAGTTGAATAATCCCAGGCCTTCAATCCGCGCCAGTCCTTTTTTCACTTCTTGAAAATGGAAAATCTGGCCGGGGCGAAGCGGGAACTCGCGCAGGATGACGACCTTGTTTGTGATCTTGTTGCCATGGACGCGAATCGAAGCCAGCCAACCCGGACGTACAAGGACGTGCATGATCTCGCCCCCGTCCTCGAACCACGTGGAATCCACGGTGGCCAGCGAGTATCCTTCCGCACGGTATTGCCGAAGGATGGTTTCGCAAATCATCCTGACCGACGCGTTCGTGTAAGGCAAAGGAAGGCGGCGCTGGAGAACGACGGGGAGCGAGTCGCCCGGAGGCGAGAACGAGCGATGGACAAGGACGTTGAAAATCGTGAGTGCCACGAGGGAGGTCTGGCCCTCGTTTTCGACCGGGCTCCCACCCGCATTCCCCTTCGGTCGGTCGTTGACAATGCTCCGCTGGAAGACAACAGGTGCCGAAGCGCCGGCACTGCCGGGCGCATTGACGACCGAGGCAGTGTCGGGGGTCCCGAGCCGACCGTAACCGTTTTGTCGTTTGTACCATTCGGCGATCAATTTCTTGATGCGAGGAATTGCTTTTTTCGCCGCGTCGTAACCACGTTGAATGAGCGTGTCGGCGTACTCGAACGCCGTGGAGGAAAACTCGTGCACGTCTGGTTCAATCACCACGTCGGCGCGTTTCAGTTGTTCCCGGTTCCCTATTTCCATCATGACATTGAGAACCTGGTCAAAGGTTTCCAGCGGATTCGTGATGTTGGAGGAATTCCTCAGGCCGCTTGTGGTATTGACCGCGATAACGATGTCACAGCCTTCATCCAGGGCGACGTCGGTCGGGACGTTGGATACGAGTCCACCGTCGACGAGAGCCATGGAATCGAGGACGAGCGGTGCGTAAAGAACGGGAACGGTGGATGATGCACGCATGGCGGTGCCGAGGTTCCCGTCGCGGAAGATATATCGCTTGCCCGAGTACAGGTCGGTAGCGACGGCGCGGAACCTGTACTTCAATGCGTCAAAATCGGGGAGAGGCCGATAGATACCCTGGAGAGCGAGCAGTTGCAGCATGTTGGTCAATCGCTGGCCGTTGGAAACCGACGGAGGAATGACCAGGTTGAGACCGTCAAAACGCAGGGTTAAGATACTGCGATCCACCACGCGCTTCTGATCGACGAACAACTCCCGGCGCGGTGCTTCGTTCGATACCATGAGCACGGCGTTCCAGTTCATGGTGTGAATGGATTCGTGCAAGTCGTCGGCGGTCAGGCCCGTTGCGTACAACCCACCGATAATACTGCCCACGCTAACGCCGACGATAAAATCGAGAGGGATGTTTTCCTCCTCCAGCGCTTTCAGAACGCCGATCTGGCTGATACCCCGGGCTACGCCGCCGCTCAACACCAGGCCGATCCTGGGCACCGCGATTTCCGGTAACATGACACGGGAAAACGGGTAGGCGTTTTTCACCACGATGGGGAGAGGAACCGGCGCCGCGTCCGGAGAATGTTCCTGGCCGTGAACATCGGCGGTGATGCCAGCAGCCAGGCAGCAAAGCATGACCAGAAATGTCGTTCGCGCTCTCATCGTACTCATGGTTTTCAACTTAGAGAGTAGCGGGTGGAGATGCAATAAAGAAAAGCCGCCCTTTCCCGGGAGAAAGGACGGCACCGACAGGGTTACAGGAGGACGTTAGAAATCCAGTCGGGAACCGATCGACAATGACGCGGTCGAAAAGTTGTTCGTAAAGACGCTCGAGATGTTGTCGGTCGCAATATCCAGGGTGAAGCGCTCGATTCGTATTCCGATGCCGGCGGCAATCATGACGGGTTGGTAGCCGCCCAGGGTAATCCCGGTGCGGAGAGGAAAGCCGTGGAATCCTTCCCACTCGCCGCCGAATCCAAGTCGCCAATTCCTGGAATTGCCCGGTTCATTGTTGAAACCCTTGTGAATCGCCACCGCGAGGGCCAGGGGAGCCCGGTAAAAGTAGAAGCTCCGAAAATCAACCGATGCCCCGAGATGAAAAGCGGTAGGCAGGGATGAACGGAACGCGTCAACGGCGACGTCCTCACCGTTGAGTTCGTTCCAGAGGGCGGATAATTGGTCATCGTTGGCGATGTTGTCGATGAGGAAATTGCTTTCCGCCACGAGAGTATGCGCCGAGCGGTTCCAGCTTATGGCGCCGATGTCGGTAACGCTCGCCGCAACGGTGAGGAAAGAGAGGTACGTGGTGCTCACGCCCAGGTCCAGGCCGAATCCGGTGCCCACCGGCCGGGGAAACAGGTCAAACGCGAACGGGTTAATGGTGCGGTTGAAGAATTCCGTTCCCGCGTAGTTCGCCCGCATGTCCGAGGTGCCGGTGATAGCGTACGTGTTGGCGTCGGTGGTAAACGTGCTTCGAAGACGTTCCGTACCGAAATACGCGAATCCCTGCACCAGCTTGACCGTGGCGCCCAACTGCAACGAAAGGACCCTCCGTACCGGCGTGATGCTTACGGCGTAGGAGAGACCGTATTCACGCGTCCACGATGACGCGAACTGCGTCTCGGAAAAGTCGAATGTTTTGCCCGGGGGATTTCCGTTCAACAAGAAGTCCGCGTAGTCCTTGGACAGGGTAAAGTTGGCGGCGACCCGGTCACCCAGGTAGAACCCGAATGCGCCGACGGGAGAATTGAAGTTGACGGCCAGCAGTTTAAAGCCGACATCCAGCGTGATACGACCCGTGTTTCCTGCGAATTGGTTGAGTAGAAATGCCTTATCCTGGTCCGTCAGGTAGTATTGCTGGAGGTTTCCCGCGCCGTCGTCCACGCCGGTAAAATACTTTTGATAGGTCCCAAAATCGAGGAAATCGGTTCCGCCCACTACGCCTATAGGCAGCACGCCGATGGATACCAGCGATCCTGACGGTGCGGCAAGGTTGGCCGGGTTCACACCGAATGCATCCACGCCGGTGACCAGGCTGGTTCCGCTGTTGGCCATGCCCACGCTGCGTGCGCTCCGCGACAGTGGCTGCGCATGCGTGGCGGCATGAGCGAGGATCAGGAATGCCGCAAAGAAAGGGATAATATGCCGCATGGGGTAGCTCACGTTTAATTAGACACAATTGCCGTATTGATTCGAACCGTCAAGTACGTTCTCACCTTGATGTAATCGTTGGTGCGGAATTGCACCATGCCGTTGCCCGGGGTGCGTGCCTTGAGCAGGAGGCGAATGAATTCGCCGCTGTCGGCGATGCGCTGGAACTCCTCCCGGGTCAGCTCGATCTCCTGCACGGCGGTGGATGCCGAAACAACTTGCCCGTTTGCATCGACAACGCCGGATGGTATCTGCAGAGTACTTCCGTTATCAGGGCCGGGAATAACCACGGGACGAAACGTCTTATCGAGAATACTGGTTTCCAATTCCACACCGACGGGGAAATGGTTCTCGAATTCAAAATTAATGAAGCCGCGGATGACGTTGCGGAGCTTGGCACGGCTGTCCCGGCCGAACGTCAGGGCCGAAGTATCGGCGAAGGCGCCGCCTTTAATGCTCAACTGGAGAGGGATCTCCAGTGTGAGATCACCCGCCAACTCGTCGGTGTCGTTGATCGTGCCCACCACCCCGTCGGGGTTGATTCGGACCCTCCCTTCGAAGGTGAGGCTGTTGGGAAAAGAGCTGCTGAAGGTATTGAGGAAGTCTGTTACTTCCCGCGTATCGAAATCGATGGTTGAAGACTTCCCGCCGGGTATGTAGGTACGCGGGATGGAAATGGAGGCGCTTCGACTTGCCTGGATATTATCGGCGCGCACGAAACCGGATTCGATCAACACGGGCACCGCCGTGCCGTTCATCATGTCCACCCACATGCGGGCTTCCTTGAAATTCAAAGATCCCTGGAATTTTTCATTCAACTGGAAGTCGACGTTCTGCGTGTGCTTTATCTCCAGGGAGCGCGCGTCGAACCTGCCGGTCAAGGATTTCAATGCGACATTCTTGACACTGGCCCTGACGGAGAGACTGTCGGTGCTGCGAAGAGTAACCAATCTCTGGGACGCGTCTTCCGTTTCAACCGAGAGAAAGTATTCTAATTCATTGCCGTTCAGCGGTTCGAGAACAAGTCCGGCAATGGGAATCACGATTCGCTGCTGTGACCG
>JAJRXL010000176.1 GCA_024276335.1 Bacteroidota bacterium | reverse complement strand
CGGAGGAATAATGCCCGGTGTGCGAAAAGATCGGGAAAAGCGGAAAATCGTGATCCTGGCCGACGGCCATTTCAGTTCGCTGGGAAGCACCATGGCGAACGCCGCCTTGTTGTACATCCCGGAACAAGTGGTGGGGGTTATAGACAGCAAAAACGCCGGGCAAAGCACACAGGCCGTCATTGGTATCGGAGGAACGATCCCGATCTTTCGTTCATTGGAAGACTGTCTGCACCTGTCTCCTACCTACTTGCTTTTGGGAGTCACACCTGCTGGCGGGCAGGTTCCACCGGAATGGCGCCCCGTGGTTCTGAGCGCCATCAAGCATCGCATCGAGATCATCAGCGGCCTCGAGACACCGTTGGCCGACGATCCGAAAATCCGTTCGTTGGCGTTGAAACATAAAGTCCCCCTGAGAGAGCTCCGGGAGGTGCCGAAAAGCCACCGTATTATCGCCCAGGGAAGTTGGCGCCGCCGGGATGCGAAAGTGGTCCTTACCGTGGGGACGGAAACGAGCACGGGGAAACTGGACACGGCATTCCATATTTACCAGGCGCTCCAACGACAAGGCCGTGCCGCCGCGTTTATCGGCACGGGACAGACGGGTATCCTGATCGGTGGCCGTGGCATCGCGGTCGATTCCGTGCCTGGCGACTTCCTGGCCGGAGCCGTGGAATTGGAAATTGACAAGGCGGCAAACGAAGGATATGAGTACATCATCGTGGAAGGGCAAGGGGCCTTGACCCATTGCGGGGTCTCCGGCGTAACACTCGGCCTGATGCACGGAAGCATGCCCGACGCCCTCATTTTGTGCCACCAACCGACCCGCAAGGTTGATTCCTACGGCATGCGGATTCGTCCACTGCCGGAGATCATTGATCTTCACGAACGCCTCATGAACATCTTCAAGCCGGCCCGGGTTATCGGTATCAGTCTCGTTTCCATGGGATTGTCGCGCGACGAAGTGCGGATGATCCAGGAGCAAATCGCGGCAGAAACGGAAAAACCCGTGGCGGATGTGATCCGTGGCGAAGAAGACATCCTCCTCGATGCGATTTCGGATTATTTCTCCACATATTCGTATTCCCCCTCGTCGATTCCCGCGGAAATAGAAGACCGGTTTTTCAAGTAATTCTTCCTCCACTTTTCCCCACCTGTTGATCTGCTTCAAAAACCCGCCCAGGGCGCATAAAAAAACATTTTTTATGCATTCGGTACGATATTTTTTTGAAAAAAAACACAGAAAGCTGAAAAAACCGCTTGACTATCATGTCAATAGGCATTATGTTGGGACAAAGTGGGTCATTGTGGTTTGAAGTGGTGGACTGTCCCAGTACTATATGTCAGGATTTAAAGGAAAATATGACCATGCGGTAGATTCGAAAGGACGTATCATTATTCCTTCGAAGCTCAAGAAACATCTATCCCCGGAAGCAGATGAGAAGTTCGTTATCACCCGCGGCCTGGATGATGTGCTTTGGTTGTATCCGCTTGATGTATGGAACGCCTGGGAACAGCAACTCAAAGAAAACACCAACCCTTTTAATTCTGAAGACCGCTTTTTTGTCCGGACGCTCATGCAGTATGCTCACGAAGTGCAACTGGACAAGCAGAACCGCATCATGATCCCGAAGGAGCTCCTGGATCTAGCGCACATTACGAGTGCGGTAAAGCTGCTGGGGATGTTCGATTACATCGAGATCTGGTCGCCCGAGGAATTCGACAGGTATTTCAGTTCCACGGAACAGAGCTACGAACAGGTAGCATCACGAGTGATGGGGCAGAAGTGAATGAATCGTACGCGGACAACTCTTTCCATACTCCCGTTCTCGCTCTCCCGGTTGTTGAGTTTCTCATCACCCGGCGGGACGGCCTGTACGTGGACGGGACGATTGGAGGCGGTGGGCATACCCGCGTGTTGCTCGATCACCTGGATGACACCGCACGTGTAATAGGCATCGATCAGGATCCGGAGGCCGTTGCTTACTGCCGGACCAAATTTAATACAGATTCCCGTGTTCTCATTGCGCATGATAACTTTCGTGATCTTAAAGCATTGCTGGAAAAAGAAGGCGTGGAGGCGGTTGACGGGATCCTTCTCGATCTCGGTCTGTCCTCGCACCAGATTGATTCTGCGCCGAGGGGATTCAGTTTCCAGCAAACCGGGCCGTTGGACATGCGCATGGATCCATCTCGGTCCGCGACCGCTGCCGAAATACTGAATACCTGGAAAGGAGAAGAGATAGCAAACGTGATCTGGAAATATGGCGAGGAACGTCAAAGTCGGCGCATCGCACGTGCTATCGTTCGGTCGCGGGAGGAAAACCCTATCCGTACAACCGAAGACCTGGCCCGTATTGTCCGGTCCGCGGTGGGGGGGCGATACCAGACAAAGACCCTGGCCCGGGTGTTCCAAGCTCTGCGCATTCAAGTCAACCGGGAACTGGATGCCCTGGAGAAGGCATTGCGCGACAGCGTGGATGTCCTTAAAACAGGTGGGAGGTTGGTCGTGATATCCTATCACTCTTTAGAAGATCGGCTGGTAAAGCACTTTTTTCGCCAAGAAGCGGCAACCTGTATCTGCCCCGACGAAGCGCCGATCTGCACGTGCGAAAAAATCGCACGCATGCGAATTCTGGTTTCAAAACCCATAACCCCTCGAGATGATGAAATTCAGAAGAATCCCCGTTCCCGCAGCGCACGGTTACGCGCCGCGGAAAGGATCACATAGCGGACTATCCTACGACGATCTCCTGACGGCATCGCCGGAAAAACCCGAATCGCCGGGGAAAAAACAGGAAATCACCAAGTCCCATCTCATAGCCCTGCTGATGGCCGGGGTCTTGTTGATTGTGCTTTATATATCAAACATTCTCGCCATCAAGGGATTACTAGAGGAGCAGTCTGCGCTGCTCAAGGAAAAGGCGCGGCTGGAAGAGAAAAACGATCTCGTGCGCGCCGAGATCCAGAGATTGAAGAGCGTTGTCCATTTGCCCCGACTGGCAGAGAGGCGCCTGGGTTTAATCCATAACCCTCATCAACCAACTACCCTTGTCGTGTACGGAATAGAGGATAAGTAGCGACCATGCCGGGCATGTACATCGGCGGGATTGACGAAAAGGAAGAACCGTCCGTGCTGTGGAAGAAACAGAGCATCCGACGCATGTATGTCGTGCTGACGGTTTTTCTGGTCGGGTTCGTCCTGGTTGTGGTGCGGTTCTACCAGATTCAAATTATCGATCATGAAAAATACGTGGACAAGTCGCGGACGATGCATAAAAAACGGAAAATCCTGGAACCCAGGCGGGGAAAACTCTACGACCGGCACATGATGACACTGGCAGTGAACATACCGCAGGTTACGGTGGCGGTGGATCCCAAGCTCGTCAAGAATCCCAAGGAGTTTGCCGAGGAATTGTCCAGTATTCTCGGTATTCCCCGTTCGATGGTCCTGCGGGCGTGCCAGAACCGGAAACGCCGCTACATTCCCATTGCCTCGGGCGTGCCGATCGATTATCTCTCCCGTCTCCGGTCTTTGAAGAACGGACGACTCGCCTTGGAAGTGCGGGTAAAACGTCGTTATCCTTTTGGGTATCACGCTTCCCAGATCATCGGGCGCTTGAATTACAAGAAGTGCGGTGTGAGCGGCCTTGAAGAAAAGTATAACGAGGTTCTCGCCGGAACACCGGGGTACCAGATCGTGCTTCGCGATGGGCGCGGAAGACTACGTCCCGGGATTGACGTGCCACGCGTGGATCCCATCGACGGCCAGTGCCTCCAATTGACGATCGACTTGAATTACCAGGCCATCGCCGAGGAGGAGTTGCGCAAAGGCGTGGAACGCGCAGGCGCCCGCGCGGGCATGTGCATCATCGTGCAGCCCAGGAGCGGTGAGATCCTGTCCATGGCTAATTATCCCGTGGCGGATCCGAATAACAGCGCTAGTTACGATTCAATTGCCTGGAAAAACAGGAGCGTCATTGACCAGTTCGATCCCGGCTCCACGTTCAAGATCGTGACGACTTCCGCCGCGCTTGACCTGGGGTTAATGGATCGCGATGACAGAATTTATGCCGAAGAAGGCACCCTGACGCTCGAGGACGGCACGAAGGTTCGGGACGATCATCCGCTTGGAACGATCACGGTCGAGGAGGCATTAACGTATTCCTCCAATATCGCCATGGTAAAACTGGCGAGAAAGATCGGTGCCCGAAAGATGTTCGAATATGCTCGTAACTTCGGGTTTGGAGTGCGCACCGGTATAGATCTCCCCGTCGAGTACAGTGGCAGCTTGCCTACGCCGGCCAATTGGGATCCCACGACGCTTCCGCGCATTGCGTTTGGCTACGGTCTCAGCGCGACCGCCCTGCAGATCGCCATGGCGTACGCTGCCATTGCCAACAATGGCCTCCTGATGACGCCGTTTCTCGTGAAGCGCCGCCTTACCCATGATCGGAGCATCATCGAAGAACGGACGGCAGAGCCGAAACGACAGGTGATCAAGCCCGAAACGGCTTCCGTCATGAGAGAAATACTGGAATCCGTGGTCTCCAAGGGAACGGGAAAATCCGCTGCCATTTCGGGGATTCGAATCGGCGGGAAGACGGGCACGGCCCAAAAACTCATCAACGGCGTTTACACCAACCGGAAGCACATCGCCTCGTTCGTCGGCTTCTTTCCGTTGGAAGATCCACGCATTCTCATCCTCGTCGTCCTGGACGAACCAACCAATGGCTATTACGGAAGCGCGGTTGCCGCGCCGGTGTTCCGACGAATTGCGTTGCGGTTGATCAACTCGACCACCGATTTCACGCGGACACCCCCACAGGAAACTGTGCCCAAGATGTCGGGGGATATCCCGTTGCCGGATTACACGGGGATTCCTGCGCGAGTGGGGTTGAAATGGTTGCGTCTCTCCGGTTTCACCCCCGTTCTTTTCCAAAACCGGCAGATGATTTACAACACCGTGCCGGCGCCGGGTTCCAAGTGTGAAGCGGGGATGGAAGTACAGATCAACCGGCGGGGTGCCGGAACGGATATGAACAGTGTCGTCATGCCCGACGTGACGGGGTTGCCGCTCCGGCAGGCGGTGAATGTGCTTTCCGCCGCACAACTTCAAGCGCGGATAACCGGGAGCGGGATCATCCGAAGTCAGCGCCCCGGGGCGGGAAGCGCCGTGCGGCCGGGTGCGACGTGTGTTTTGCGCGCTTCACCGGTGAATAATCCCCTGGCTGAATTTTTACGCGTTCCGTGATGGAAAAATGCTGAAGCCCGACACGACATATCGCAACGCACCCAAAAAACTTTCCGATCTCCTCGCCGAGGTGAACGTGACCCAAGTCGTCGGACAGCCGGACGTGCCGATACACGGCATTCGCACGAACTCTCGCGAAGTCCGGCCGAGAGACATGTTCGTGGCGGTACGTGGCACGAAGGCCGATGGTCACAGCTATATCCGGCAAGCCGTTGAAACCGGGGCTTCCTCCGTTGTGGTTGCACGGGACAAATATGAGCAGGAATTGAAAACCTGGTTACAAGCAGGATACTTGAAATATTATAACACCACCGTAATCGTGGTGGAGTACACGCACACCGCCTTGGTGGCGTTCGCCGATGCGTTTTACGACAATCCCGGTTCTTCCCTCCGTCTTTCCGGCATAACAGGAACCAACGGGAAAACCACCTCATCATACCTCCTTCGGAGCATTCTTCATGCCTCCGGCAATAACGCGGGATTGATCGGAACGGTCGAATACTGCATCGGCGATTCTTCATTCCCTTCCCAACTGACCACGCCCGACCCGGTTCAGCTCCGGATGCTCCTGGCCCGGATGCGTGACGCCGGTTGTTCGGACGTGGTCATGGAAGTGTCTTCACATGCGCTTGACCAGGGGCGGGTCGATGGTCTCACCTACGAGGTATCCATCTTTACGAACCTGACACAGGATCACCTGGATTACCACCAGACCCGAACCCGCTACCTGGAAGCAAAGCGACGCCTGTTCACGGAATACACTACCGGTACCGCCGTCCTGAATTTTGACGATCCGGCCACGGAAACGCTGCGAGCGGGGCTGAACATCCCCGTTGTGGGCTACGGCTTTTCTCCCGAGGCGGAAGTCCGGATAGCGGAGCTTTCCATTTCTGAGACGGGAAACGCGATCCGCCTGGTGGCGCTCGGCAGCGAGGTGGATGTCTCCTCGCCGCTCATCGGGCGATTCAACGCGTATAACGTAGCGGCGGCCTTTGCGGCGGGTTTGATGCTCGATATTCCGTCGCCGGCTATCGTCCGCGGCATCGAGTCGGTCGCGCGGGTGCCCGGCCGTTTTGATCGCATGACATCACGCGATGGGGTAAGTGTATTCATCGATTATTCACATACTCCCGATGCGCTGAAAAACGCGCTCCTGGCACTTCGGGACATACGCGATGCTCTTCGCCCGGGTGCCAGCATTATCACCGTTTTTGGTTGCGGAGGCGACCGTGACAAGGCGAAGCGTCCCGCCATGGGCGCCATCGCAACCGAGCTCAGCGATCTCGTCCTGGTGACGTCGGACAATCCCCGCACGGAGGATCCGGATGCCATCATCGCCGATATCCTGGACGGCATCCATGAGCGAAACAACGTCGTGGTCAACCGTGACCGCAAAGCCGCTATTCGGGAAGCGATTCGACGCGCGCGCAGCGGCGACCTGGTGCTGGTGGCCGGAAAGGGACACGAGGATTACCAGATACTGGGTGACGAGCGGATCCACTTCAGCGATTACGAAGTGGTGCAGGAAGCCTTTGAACAACGGGAGAACGGTTCATGACCGGATTCCGCATAGCAGACTTGTTACAAACCGAATACCTCTTCGAATTGAATTTGAGCAACAACCGTCGCCAGTTATTGAATTTCGTGTCAACGGATACCAGGACGTTGAAACCCGGCGCCGTGTTCATTGCGCTACGGGGCGAGAAATATGACGCCCATGAATTCGTGAAGGAGGCGTTAAAAAAAGGCGCGCGCGCGGTCGTTGTTGAAAAAGCGTGGTACGAGGCGCATGAAGAGCAGGCGAAAAAGTACCCGCTCCTGGTAGTGAACGACACCTTCGAGTATTTCACATCGTTCGCCTATTTCTATCGAAAACGGTTCGATTGCCCGATTATCGCGATAACGGGCAGCAACGGCAAGACGACAACGAAGGAGATGTTGACCTGCATCCTGAAAAAACGCTACCGGGTTAACGCCACGGTGGGTAACCAGAATAACCACATTGGCGTCCCATTGACGTTATTTCGCCTCAGTCCTTCGCACAACATCTGCGTCCTGGAAATGGGCACCAATCAGCCCGGAGACATTGCACACTTGGCCCGGATTGCCGTGCCTTCGCATGCGCTTATCACCAATATCGGAAAGGCGCACCTGGCCGGGTTGAAGGATCGGGAATCGATCGCCGAGGAAAAGGGTGCATTGTTCCGTTCCGTGCCGCCGCACGGCCTGTTGTTCTGGAACAAGGACGAACCCCTTCTCCGCAAGTACACGAAAGGCAAACGTGTCGTAACCTACGCATTTCATCACAAGGCGGACGTCCAATGCCTCAGAACAACAGTCGATGAAAAGGGACGCGTGGAAATGGAAATCCAGGCGGAAAAATATTACAGCCGCCCGTTCACAATTAAGCCCGGAATACCCGGCATGGCTGCCGCCCACAACGCCCTGGCCGTTTTAACGGTTGCCCTCGCGTTTCGAGTTCCCCTGCGGGATATCCGCGAGCAGATAAGCAGGTTTCGCGGCTTCGCACGGCGATTGGAGATCAAACGCGTCAACGGTATCACCATTATCGATGATGCGTATAATGCCAACCCGGATTCCGTGCGCGCTGCCGTGAACGTTTTGAAAGAGATGAAAACAAAGGGGCGCAAGGTCCTGGTGCTCGGTGACATGCTTGAATTAGGCAAGACTAGTGTCGCTGAGCACCAGGGGGTAGGGGAACTGCTGGTGGAAATGGGCTTCCAGTATCTCTTCACGTTCGGACACGACGCCCGGCACATTTCCGACGTTATGAAATCCCGGGCGGAGCTTGCAAAGCATTACACGGACAAGGACAAGCTTTGTGCTGATATACGCGACTTTGTCGTTCCCGGAGATACCGTGCTTGTAAAAGGCTCCAACGCGATGCGGATGGATGACGTCGTTTCCGCGCTGGCCGAAAAACCTCTGCGGGAGAAAGTGTAATGTTATACTATCTCCTGGACTATTTGAACGTGCAATACAACCCGCCGGGGTTTGACGTCTTCCGGTTTATATCGTTCCGCGCGGCGGCGGCGGCAATCTCGGCCTTGTTAATAACCTGGATCGTAGGCCCCCGGATCCTCCGGTTCCTGAAACGCAGGCAGATCGGGGAGACGGCAAAGCAGGAAGCCCCGGCGGGCCATCAGGCCAAGGCCGGAACGCCGACAATGGGCGGTCTGATTATTCTCTGCGCCATTTTGATTCCCGTACTCTTGTGGGCTCCGATAAAGGAAACATACGTCTGGCTGATTCTCATTACGACCCTTGGAATGGGAATTGTCGGATGGGTGGACGACTACCTTAAAGTGATAAAGCATTATCCGAAAGGATTAATAGGGGAGTACAAGATTATCGGCCAGGTGGTAGTCGGATTACTGGTGGGTAGCATTATGTATTTCTCACCGGAATTCGCCCCGCATAATTCGATTACAACGGTTCCCTTTTTCAAGAACGTGAACTTCGATTTCGGGATATTCTATGTCCCCATGGTCGTCTTTGTTGTCGTTGCAACGTCCAACGCCGTGAACCTGACCGACGGCTTGGACGGCCTGGCTGTCGGAACCATTGCCATCTCGTTCCTCTCCCTGGCGGTTATCAGTTGGGTGGGGGGCAATAAAATTGCTGCAAACTATCTCAACATTATTTACCTGCCCGGGAGCCAGGAGCTGGCCGTGTTTTCCGCTGCAGTTGTCGGAGCCTCACTCGGCTTCCTGTGGTACAACGCCCACCCGGCCGAGGTGTTTATGGGCGACACGGGATCGCTGGCGCTCGGCGGCGCGCTCGGTGTCACGGCAGTGCTTGTGAAGAAGGAACTTCTCCTGCCCGTCCTGGGCGGAATATTTCTCGCGGAGACGTTGTCGGTTTTGATCCAGAAGACGTACTTCAAGTACACGAAAAAGAAGCACGGTGTCGGACGCAGGGTGTTCCGCATGGCGCCCATTCACCATCACTTTGAATTACTTGGCTGGGCGGAACCAAAAATCGTTATGCGATTTTATATCATCGCGGTTATCCTGGCGATACTCAGCCTGGCATCATTCAAAATCCGGTAATATGACACAACGCGTTTCAAATATTCCTTCATTGCGGAATCAACGCTGGACGGTCCTGGGAGCGGCTCGCAGCGGCCTCGCGGCGGCGGAATTGCTTGCCGCGCACGGCGCGGAGGTTTTCGTGAGCGACCGCGCGCCCGAAAAAACAATGACGGAACAAAAACGCGCATTGGAGAAGTTGGGAATCGCCTGTGAATTTGGCGGACACTCGGAAAAGGTCTTCGAATGCGATGCCATGGTCGTCAGCCCCGGTATTCCGTCCGACGCCCCGGTGGTGCGCCGCGTCGTCGACAAGGGTCTTCCCGTGGTATCAGAGCTGGAGCTCGCGTCAAGGTTCTGTTCGGTACCCATTATCGCGGTAACCGGCACCAACGGTAAAACGACCACCACCGTTCTTATCGGGGAATTGCTTCGACGTGTTTACGATGACGTCATCGTTGCCGGCAACATCGGGTTACCGTTTGCCAGGGCGATCATCCAAGCGCCACATGCACGCTACGCGGTGCTCGAAGTCAGCAGCTTCCAACTGGATCACGTCGAAACATTCCATCCGCACATCGCCGTCATAACCAACATAACGCCCGATCATCTCGGCCGGTACGGCATGGATTTCGACAGGTACAGGGCCTCGAAAGAACGCATCTTCAACAACCTTGAGCGGGAAGATTTCGTGGTCTTCAACGCCGATGACGAAGCAACGCTCGAGGCGATGAAGCGGTGCACCAGACCGGCAACAACCGGGTTCAGTGCGTCGCGCCTCTTGCCCGAGGGCGCTTTTGTTCGGGACGACAGGCTGGTTCTCAAGATGCGGGAAAAAGAACATGAAATCGCCAGCATGGCGGACTTGCGGGTTCCCGGTCGGCATAATGTCGAAAACGTCTTGGCCGCGGCGGCGGCGGCGTTTCTTGCGGGCGTTCCCATAGAGGACATCCGGCAGGGGTGCGTCGGCTTCAAAGGTGTTCCTCACCGAATGGAAAATGTGCGGACGGTCGACGGAGTGGATTATGTGAATGATTCGAAGGCAACCAACGTTGCATCCGTCGTCGTCGCCCTGGAAAGCTACACGCGACCGATTATCCTGATTGCGGGAGGCGAAGACAAGGGGAGTTCGTATGAACCGTTGCGCCCTCTGGTCAAGGAAAAAGTCAAGGCACTGGTTGTACTGGGCGAAGCCGCGCCGCGTATTGCGGAAACCTTTCAGGACATTACTCGCATTATCCGCGTGAAGGACCTTCACAAAGCGGTGCGATCGGCGCGTTCACTGGCGGCTCCCGGCGACGTAGTGCTCCTGTCACCAGCCTGTGCCAGCTTTGACATGTTCGATAATTTCGAGCACCGGGGCGACGTGTTTCGCGCGGAAGTCCAGGCGCTGGAACCGCAGAAGGTGGAAGCATGAACATGCAGAGAGCCGGCTATATCGACATCTACTTGTTTATCGCGGTGCTGGCAGTGATGCTGTTCAGCGTGGGGCTGGTGTACAGCGCCAGCTCGGCCCGCTTTGCCGACACGTTGCTCCAGCAACACACCATCAGGGTCGTGGCGGGCATGTTTGCACTCATGCTCGGCACTCTCATTGATTATCACGTCTATCAACGCATCAGTCGTTATTTGATGATCGGTGGAGTGGTTCTTCTAGCTCTTGTCCTGGTGCCCGGACTCGGCGTCAGTTACAAGGGCGCCACGCGGTGGCTGGACCTGGGGATAGAATTTCAACCTTCGGAGTACGTAAAGTACGCGCTTGCCATTCACATCAGCGCGTTGCTGGCGCAGAAGCAGGAATACATACGGGATTTCAAGAACGGGGTGCTGCCCATTCTGCTTTGGAGTATCATCGTTGCCGCCTTGATTTTTCGGCAGCCGAATTTCAGCACCGGTACCATTCTTTTGATGTTCACGTTCATCATGCTCTTTGTCGGTCGGACGGACCTGCGACACCTGGCTGGCATCGTGTTCGCGGGCGTACCCGTCCTGATTGCCTTGATGCTGACGGGTGGGTACCGTAAAGCGCGGCTGATGAGCTTCTTCGGGTTGAGCGATGGTACCCAGTTGGTGGAAAAAGCACGGTACCAGATTGAGCAGGCGGTGATAGCGTTTGGATCGGGAGGTTTATGGGGTGTCGGCATGGGGCAAAGCCAGCAGAAAGAATTTTTTCTCCCGGAACCGACCGGCGATTTCATCTTCGCCATTGCCGGAGAGGAATACGGATTTATCGGCGTGACCCTCATATTGGCCGTGTTTGTTCTGATTCTCTTTCGCGGATTGAAAATCGCAAAACAGGCGCCGGACGATTTCGGGCGCTACCTGGCTTTTGGAATCACGGTCATGATTTCTATGTTCGCCGTGGTCAACGTGGTTGTGACCAGCGGTTTGGCCCCGACGACGGGGCTGCCCATGCCGTTTATCAGTTACGGTGGAACAGCCATCCTGTTCAACGCCTTTGCGGTCGGAATCCTGCTGAACATCTCCATGTTCACGAGGATCAGGCCGCGGAAGCATGTCGCCGCGGAGCCGGATTCTTTACAGGCCGGCACGGTAATGAAATGACATGGAGAAGCAAACAATTGTTTTCGCCGGTGGAGGAACGGGAGGACATCTCTTTCCGGCCGTGGCCATGGCGGAAGCACTCAAGGAAATGGAACCGGAGATCGACAGTGTTTTTATCGGAACCGCAAACAAGTTGGAATCGCGTATCGTGCCCTCGTTAGGTTATCCTTTTCATACCGTGTGGATCAGTGGTTTGCAGCGCAGGTTTACGTTGTCGAACCTCCTGTTTCCGTTTAAAGTTGTGGTCTCGTTGGTCCAGAGCCGGAGCTTGTTGCGCCGGTTGTCGCCCGCGGTTGTAGTGGGAACAGGGGGATACGTATGCGGGCCGGTGCTCTTTGTGGCATCGCGCATGGGCCTTCCCACCTTGATACAGGAACAAAACAGCTATCCCGGAATTACCACGCGGATACTTGCGCGGTTCGTGACGGAAACCCACGTCGCTTTCGATGAAACGAAACGACATCTCCCGCCGGAAAGTGTTGTCGTCAAATCGGGGACACCCGTGCGCTTGCAGGTTGGACGCATAGAGAGCGGAGCGGCCAAGGCACGCTTCGGATTTACCCCGCGGAGCCTTGTCGTGTTGATCCTGGGCGGAAGTCTTGGTTCTGCTTCGATCAACAGGGCGGTGGAGAGTGTCGTTCGGCGCATGGAAGGTACGGAGGTCTGTTTTATCTGGCAAACCGGAGAGCACGATTTCGAGCGGTTCCGTGGATGGGAAACGAAAATGAGCCCGAGCGTAAGAGTGTTTCCGTTCATTACCGATATGGGAGAGGCTTACGCAGCCGCAGACGTCGTGATATGCCGCGCGGGCGCCACTTCTCTTGCGGAAGTGACCGCGGCGGGATTACCCGCGATACTGGTTCCCTACCCGTATGCAACGGCGCAACATCAGTTTCACAATGCATCGGTTCTTGTCGAGGCCGGAGCGGCGGTGATGGTCGAAGACCACAACCTGGACCGGCTTCACGAAGTGCTTCAACACTTGATTACGGACGAGGAGCATCGTCGCGTAATGGCCCGGAATGCGAAACGCGTGGGGCATCCGGAAGCCGCCCGTAATCTTGCCAGGCGAATCCTACAACTTGCGCGTCACAAAGGAAATCCGGCATAGCCATGGAACCGACAGAAGAAAAAATTTTCCAT
>JAJRXL010000021.1 GCA_024276335.1 Bacteroidota bacterium | reverse complement strand
TTATTTTCCGCGGTATTTCCTCGCCCGGGAATACATGGATGTTGAAAGGAGGGGCGAAGGACTCAGCGGTCGATGCAGAGATGCCATGCCTGTGCGTACCCGATATCGACGGTGAGCCTGTATTTCAGGTTACCGGAAAGGGCAGGATTCAGCCTGTTGCCGCGCGTTACGTCGCCGGGTACGTACACGCTGTCGGTCGGCGCCTTACCTGTTTGGTTGCCCGGAAAATATAGGTGATACGCTCCGTCCACCTCGCCCTCGGTGCGGTAGGCGACGGCGCTGTGGCGGGGGTCCCTGGTAACGATCCATTGTGGCGGATGCGACGTGTAGTAGCGTCGTATCGCGTCCTGCTCCGCGGCGTTTACGTAACGGAAATGCAGAGGAAGGACCGGGTAAGGCCGGGGCGCATCGAACATGAGAATCAACTGGTAATCATTGTATTCGACGTAAATCGATTCGCCCTGCCGGTAGAGCGAATCCATGCGCGAGGCCAGGGCTTCGAACGGCGAGGGGTAATGATGAATCACGCGCGTGAAAAATGCCTTGCCCGTTGAAGGTACGCCGCTCCAAAAGACCGGTAGCAGGAGCAGGATGGGAAAGGCCCATCCAGGAACGCGCCCGAGGAAACGGACGTGGGGAAAGCGGATCAGGCTTGCGCCCGCAAGTAAGGGCATTATCATGACCAAGAGCAAATAATTCCACGAGGTTCCCTCGAACAGAATGCGCGTGATTTCCGCGATGATGATCAACGCGCAAAACACGATGAAGGGTCGAGGTCCTGTTTGCCAGGCAAGGATCATTCCGGCGATACTTCCCGCCAGGAGCAGGTAGAGGCCCGTGTGATAGAAAACGGCCGGGACATTGAACGGCAAAGACGTCGTCGGAGCCACGTGCATCGGCCAGATCAGGGTCTGGTACATCCAGCCGCCCGGATCGTCAAAGGCGAAAATCCAGCCAAAGTGAAGTGCGGCAATAAAGAAAAATCCCGTGGTGACTGCAATGATGTTGCGAACCGACGCTGGTGAGAACGGGTTCACGGATACACGGTTCCGAGCCGGGAACGTCACGACGGCGCCAACCAGCGAGAGAACCGCGGGCGTCAACGCCAGTGTCGTTTTCGTAAACAGGCACAGTGCCGTTGCCGCGCCCGCGACCATGAACCATTTCCTCTCGCGTTGCAGGATGGCATGGAACACCAGGACGATTAACGCGCTGCAGAAATTCTCCGGGCGCGCGTTTCCGCCCCAAAGATTTGGTGAATACGAAAGAAATATCCAGAGGAGACCGATGATCACCGCTGTTTTCGTGTCGAGAAAAGATCGAACGATCCTGTTAAGAAAGACGAACCCGATAACATAGAACACGAACTGCTAAAGCGCGGCGGCAACCACGGTGGGTCCAAGGAGCAGGACGGCTGGGACGTAGAACCAGACGATCATGATGCCCTTGGAATCGAAGGAATACGTAAACCTGTTCAGCGTTTCGAGAAACGTTCGCGCGTGGAGAAGGTAGATCGAATTGTCGGGAGTAAAATGTCGAAAGAAGCTCGTCGTGACGGAAGTGAGGGCAAGCAGAATGAGAACCGCGACCGTAATCGCGTAAACGGTATTATCCTTTCCTGATCTTACCGGTGGTTGGGCGGTGCTACTCATGCATACCCGTGCTCTTGTGCGTTACGAGATGAACGACACCAGCACGATGAGTCAAACGAATACAAAGCGAAGCCCCGCATGGATGTGTCCGGGCTATCGCAACTTGCCGCGGTGAACAACGGATACCGATGCCTGGCACGTCGGCGTGATAACGACCTGGTTGATGCTGACGTGGGCAGGCCGGGAAGCGATGAATACCGCGGTTTCAGCGATGTCATCGCCGGAAAGAGGAATCATGTCCTTGTACACGTTCCGGGCTTGTTCTTCGTCACCGTGAAAACGCACGGTGCTGAATTCCGTGTTTACCAGTCCCGGATCAATCGTGCTGACGCGAATCGGTGTGTCCACGAGGTCCATGCGCAAGCCCCTGGTTATAGCGTCCACCGCGTGTTTGGTAGCGCAGTAAACGTTGCCGCGGGGATAGACTTCGTGGCCCGCGATGGAACCGATGTTGATGACGTGCCCGTGCCCTCGCTCCACCATACCCGGCACCACGGCGCGGGTTACGTAGAGCAGTCCTTTCACGTTGGTATCGATCATTTCTTCCCAGTCATCGATTTCGCCTTCGTGCAGCTTGGCAAGCCCCCGCGCCAGACCGGCGTTGTTGATGAGAATGTCCACGGCGTCCCATTCCGCGGGCAGCGCCTCGAGGGTCTGTTCGACGTCTTTCCTGTCTCTCACGTCAAGAGGCACAAGGTGGAGAAGAGCGTTGTACTTGTCCTGGAGTTGTGCGGCCAGTTGCTTGAGGCGCTTACGACGGCGCCCCAGGAGGATGAGCCGGGATCCACGCGCCGCGAATTTCCGGGCGCAGGCTTCCCCGATACCGGAAGTGGCTCCGGTAATGAATACGATTTTGTCCTTGATTGATGGCATAATGCTATAATGATCT
>JAJRXL010000175.1 GCA_024276335.1 Bacteroidota bacterium | reverse complement strand
CTTCCTTGTGCTCTCGGCAGCCCCGGTCCAAGGTTCAAAGAATGATGAGCAAATTCGTTAATCCGTCAGTTCGAAACCAATTTCGCATCCAGCATTCGACATTCAGCCTCGCTCTTGCGTTGTCCGTGGCGTAATTCGAGATCCAACATCAGACATCCGAAATCGTTTTACCTCCCCCCTTGCTTGTTGTGGAGTTTGAAGATATGTTGTCAGGTATTCGCGTCACGCGGGAATGTTGACCCGTCAAACTCGCGGATCACTATCACAGGCTTAGAGGACGGTCATGTACGGATTCTCATTCAAGGAATACGTCGCCCGCGCGGTGGAAGTGGTGTCCGATTGGCAATCGCGCTTTTCCCGCTACACGGTCGATCCTTCCCTGCACGTGAACGCCGATGATTTCGAGAGGGCGTTCACATCTTTCGTCGAGCGAATTTACAATACGTACCCGTTTTTCCATCCCCTGTACGCGGGGCAAATGCTGAAGCCTCCCCATCCTGCCGCCGTCGTGGGATACCTCGTGGCCATGCAAATGAACCCCAACAACCACGCCCTCGACGGAGGACCGGAGACGGGGGCCATGGAAAAAGAAGTCGTGGCGGAGTTGGCGGCCATGGTCGGGTACGACGAACACCTCGGGCATCTCACCAGCAGTGGTACGATTGCCAACCTGGAAGCCCTCTGGATCGCCCGCGAGCTTGCGCCGGGCAAATCCATCGCCTTTTCATCACAAAGTCATTACACGCACGCGCGCATGTGCGGTGTACTCAACGTCGCCACGGTTGAAGTGCCTGCGGACAACGCGGGGCGCATGGACCTGAAAGCATTACGGGCACGGCTGCTCTCGGAAAACATCGGCACCGTCGTCGTCACATTGGGCACGACCGGCCTGGGCGCTCTCGATCCCCTGGACGGAATCCTCGAGATGCGTGAAGAATACGGATTCGGCGTGCACGTGGACGCGGCTTACGGGGGATTTTTCAGCCTCCTCGCGCAGGACGATCCGGAGACCGCGTTGGTTCCGCCGGAAATCTTCCGCGCCCTCCGGCACGCCGACAGCTTCGTCGTCGATCCCCATAAGCATGGCCTGCAACCGTACGGGTGCGGGTGCGTCCTCTTCCGTGATCCCGCCGTGGGCCGGTTCTACAAGCACGATTCGCCGTACACGTATTTCACCTCCGACGACCTCCACCTGGGTGAAATAAGCCTGGAGTGCTCGCGGGCGGGAGCGGCGGCCGCGGCGCTCTGGCTTACCCTGCGCTTGTTTCCCCTGCGGGGCGACCGTGGCCTGGGCGCGGTATTGCGACAGTGCCGTGAGGCGGCCCTCGAATGGGCGGAACTCATCCGCACCTCGGAAGAATTCTATCTCGTCATCGAGCCGGAGCTCGATATCGTGGCGTTCTTTCCACACTCGGAAAGCTTCTCCGCTTCAAATATTTCCCGCATGACGAAGGCCATGTTCGACAGCGCCATGGACGCGTTCCCGGAACCGATTTTTCTCAGTCTCCTCCGCCTGCCCGTGTCCATGCTGCAAAGCCGCTATCCCGAGATTATTGCCGACCGGGACGAGGTAACGGTTCTGCGAAGCGTACTCATGAAGCCGGAACACCGCGCCTACGTGCCCGTCATCCACCAGCGTCTTTGCGCGATGTACGAAGAACTGCCCGGCGATATTTCACGGGAGAAGTAAAAGTAAAATGTAAAAAGTAAAAAGTGTTGGCGTTCGTGCGACGAAATTCGAGCCGCGAGCCATCTTTTTCCTTGTCCCTGTCTTCGGTCGTCCGTTATTTGCTTAACCGTAAAGAAAGCGCGGAGATCGCAAAGGAAAAACCTTCCAACGTTCCAACGGAACACCGTTTCATCATTTTCGAAATGGTGTGGGGAATAGAACCGGGACGGGGTCACAGGTCTCCCTGGTCGCTGTTTTTCCGGAACATCCAGTCCGCGAAATCCTCGTAGCTCCTTCTGTGAAATTCCGCCATGACCTTTCTGATGTCTTCGCCCACGAAGTAACGAAGGGTGTCGGACGGGTCGGTCGCGGCGTGGAAGATGGCGTCTGCGATCTCCTCCGGCGTGGAAGGGCTGTTGAGCTTGGCGCCGATTTCGAGCCAATAGCGGCGCATGGTGTCGCCGTAGATCGCGTTCGCGGGATGGGTGTTGTCCCGGATGATCCGGAACCCGAAATCCGACTGGGCCACCGCGGTTTCTATGATCTTAACGCGGATGCCGAAGGGCATGACCTCGAGCCGCAGGGCTTCCGACAATCCCTCGACGGCGAAGCGGGCGGAGTGGTAGCCGCCAAGGCTCGGAAAGGCGAACAGGCCGCCCACGCTGGATACGTTCACGATGGCACCGCGCCCGCGCTCGCGCATGAGCGGGATCGCGGCCTGGCTGACGCGCACCAGGCTGTAAACCAACAGATCGAACTGGCGGTGGAGGTCTTCGAGGGAGAGTTGTTCCACGGAACCCGCCAGCACGAAGCCTTCGTTGTTGACGATGGCCTCGATTGGTCCCAGCGAGTTCTCCACGAAGGCAATCCCGGCCTTCACGGATTCTCCGTCGCGGATGTCCATGTCTATCGGCGTAACCGTCTCCGACGCCAGTTCATGCAGGCGGTCCGGATGTGACAGGGAGACGGCGACGACTTTCCAGCCTTCGGCCGAAAAGCGTTTCAACGTTGCTTCGCCGATCGTGCCGGAGGCGCCGTTGAGAAGGATAACGGGATTGGTCATGGCAAGTCCATGTCGAGAAACAGGATGTCGTTTTTCCGTGTACTGCGGTGTCGGGGCGGGTTCAGGAAACCAGGTGCGTTTCCAATGCGCGTTCGATATCCTCGCGCGTGAGCCGCTCGCCGCTATTCATACGCCCGACGATAGTATCGATCGCCCGGCGTGCCTCGTGGTACCCGGCGCCCGGGATGTAGCCGTCGAACACGTGTTCGCCTTTCATTGCCCGCTGGATTTCGTTTTCGCGGTTCCGTTCCGTGAGTTCGGTGAAGAACACCACGCGGAATTCATCCGAGTAGGTCGTATCCCGGTATATTTCGAACATGATTTTTTCGCCGCGTGCCATGGGTTCGCCTTTTCATTGCGGGCCTCAACCCGCGTGTTTGGTGTGTGCCTCGTCTCCGTCCGGATGATGTGTTCGGGCGGAAGCGGCCACCTCCCCGGAGTGCTTGAGAAGGGAGTCCCGGTCGTACCCCGTGAAATGCGGTTCGATCCGCGCCCGGTGTTCCCGCGACGCGAACAAGTCCTCGCGGTACCGTTGCAGGAAGTAAAGGATCGTTTCTATCCGGATCTTGATCGATCCCGCGGGCTTGTTCTCGTCCAGGTCCTTGAAGTTGAAGTACGGCGTGCCGGAGCGCTCGATGATTTCCTCGATGACGGTGTAGATGGGCGCGTCGTGCCCGCACTTGAAGTTCGACATCTCCAGCGCCACCAGGTTGGGATGCCGGGCGGTGAACTTCGCCGCCCAGATTTTCCGGTTCGTGTTTTCGCTGTACGAGTTTTTCCACACGTCGCTGATGTCCATGGGATGGGGGATAACACCCTCCCGGATTTCCTCCCCGAATAACCGGTCGAGGAGGTCCTCGTCCAAGGGCAGGTTGTCGTGTGTGAATATGGGATAGCCGTGCTTCTGGAGGTCGAACAGGATCTCGTGGTTGATGCCCGGGTCGTTGTGGTACGGCCGGGCGAGGAGGACGATACCCAGGCGGTGTTCGCGTTCCAGCCTGTCGAGGAGCTCGCGGGATTGCCGGCGGATTTTTTCCTGGTACTGGCGCAGGGCTTCGAACCCGGCCTCGACCGCGCGCGCGTTCTCCTTCCGCGAAAGGCCGAGCACCTCGCGAAACTGGTCGTACATCTGCCGCTCGAACAACAGCGGCGATCCCATGTTGAGAAACGTATCCATGTACGTGATGCCGTTTTCGGCAAACAGGTCGCCTTCCTTGATGAACGCCGCTTTCACCGCTTCCGGGGTGGTGGTGACGGTCGGACACGCGCGGGAACCCACCGTGTTTACCATGTCAGTGGGCAGGTCGTCGAGCATGGGGAAGAAGATGATATCCAGCGGCGTCCGCCTGTGCTTCTTGAACAACAGGTTGTGCACGTGAGGGATGCCCAGCTTGCTCGGATAGCAGGGGTCGATGGCGCCGCGCTTCGCGCCTTCCTTGTAGAGTTTTTCCGAGCTGAAATCCGAGAACACGATGTTGCGGAAGGGAACCCCCAGGCTTTCGAAGTACGCGGTGAACACCGGCGCCAGCGAATACATGTTCATCAT